>JAUVRU010000087.1 GCA_030597485.1 Anaerolineae bacterium | reverse complement strand
TAGTCCGCCGCCCATCTCCACCTACTTGCGCCCGGCGAGCCTGTAGTCCGCCGCCCATCTCCACCCACTTGTGCCCGGCGAGCCTGTAGTCCGCCGCCCATCTCCACCCACTTGTGCCCGGCGAGCCTGTAGTCCGCCGCCCATCTCCACCCACCGTGCCCGGCGGATTTGTAATCCGCCGTCCCACACTTCCCGGCACCGTGCCAAGCCAACCTGCAGTCCGCCAGATCACACGATCAGTTCCCGCGCATCACTGACAGGAACCACCACTGATTCTCCGCACAGATAGAAACGCGCGCTCGACCACCTGTAATCCTCAGCCCTGTCTGCCAATCCCCAATGAGGCTGGAGCGGGTTATTGTGAACATATTCCATGCTTCTGCAACAGAAAGCGCGGCGAAAAGATATCTCGCGCCATATACTCGTCTTCCCAAACCGCATATGTCTGCTTCCGCGGCCGTTTGACCGCTTCTTGCAGGAAACTTAGCACGCGCTCGTTGCCTTCAGCTTGATACTGTGCGATGATACGCTTCGCTGTGTATTTCTTGAAATCGCGTACTACGTCCATCACCGGGTGATCGGGCCGGCAGCGCACAATGCAATGGATATGATTCGGCATGATCACATATGCGTAGAACGTCAGCCACCCCTCGCTCTGGGTGTAGTTCCAACTGTCGACGATCACCTGTTTCATCATGTCACGTTTGAAGAGATGCCATGTTGGATAGCGGCGGAAGTCACGAAGTATAGGTGCGCTGGGTCGAAATCAACACACCACACTGCCGACATAGTAACCTTCTCCGCTGGACTGTCATCTGCACTGAGTTCTTCAGATCCCATCGTTCCGCACTGTTCGCTGGATTGCAAATCCAGCGGGCACGAGTGTGCTAACTCACTCCACCACATCTATGGAGACGCTATTTCCCCTCAACTCGTTCCCCTGCCCATCCACTCCCGCCACCGTGAAGACGTGTCTCCCCGACGTCATCGGCCACAGCACAGAGTAGGGCGGGTGAGACAGCATGGCCAATGGCTGCCCATCTACCAGCAGCGTTACCTGGCGCACCGCCACCCCGTCGGCCGGGCGCGCCTTCACCGCTACTTGTTGCATCTCCAGTGGAATCTCCGACGACAGGCGATAGCGACTCCCTTGATCGGGACTGGTCATCAGCAACAAGTGCAGCGAGCCCGACCGGGAGTCTCCCATCGGTCCCTGGATTTCGGCTTCGGACTCATCGCCGTGCGTCGCTCCCTCTTCATACCCGCCTGGGCACAAGGGCGAATACGCTTCCGGCGGGTGGGGGATACTCTGCCGCCGCACCCACTCGTGGGCCTCGGCCGGATAGAGGGTGTACCGGCGGTACACAGCAAACTGCGTTGGGCACCCCGGCACGGCGATAAGCCCGTTGCGCGCGTCAATCCGGTACGACCAATGCCAGTCATCTACCCGGGACGGCTCGGTGCCCTCAATGAACAGCTCGGTGATCGTGCCCGGACAGCCGGTCAGCTGACGGGTGGCGCCGGTCCCGGCCAGCGATTCAGCCTCTGGCTCGTACACCACCGGCGCCAGGGCCGCCGAAGACGTCGGGTCGGCCGGCTGGGACGCCGCTATGGGCGGCCGGCCGCTGTCGGCACACACTGCCAATCGCACCATGCCCGGAGGCTCCACAAAACCGCGTTCCGGCCGGCCCTTGAGCATCTCCTCCATCACATCGTGCCAGATGGGAGCCGCCCCTGTGACGCCGCTGACGTGCCGCATCGGCTCGTTGTCCGCATTGCCGGTCCACACCCCAACCACCAGGTCGGGGGTGTATCCCACCGTCCAATTGTCGCGCCAATCGGTCGTAGTGCCGGTTTTGGCGGCCGCCGGGCGCGACAGCCGCAGCGGGCTCCCCTCGCCAAAGGTCGAGGCACGCGCCATATTGTCGCTCAAGATGTCGGTGATGAGATAGGTCACCCGCTCGTCCATCACCCGTGTGTCCGGCCTGTCCGCCCGAACTTGCAGCACGTGGCCATCGCTGTCCTCCACCCGGGTGACGGTTATCGGTTCCACCCGCAAGCCCCCGTTGGCGAAAGCGGCATAAGCGCTCGTCAGTTCCAGCAGACGCACCTCACCGCCTCCCAGAGTCAACGCCAGGCCAAAGCGATCAGCATCGTCGAAGGTGGTGATGCCCATCGCCCGCGCCAGCGCGGTCATGTCCTCTATGCCCACATAATCCAGCACCTTGACCGCTACCAGGTTGTAGCTGGAAGCCAGCGCCTGGCGCAGCAGCACCGGCCCCCGCCATTGATGGTCGTAATTCCGGGGCACGTAGGGATCTCCCTCGCGGGTGACGAAGGCGGTGCGCACGTCCATTACCATGGTTGCCGCTGTCAGCGGGCTGGGTCGGGCTGGGTCCATCGCAGCCGCATAGGTGATCGGCTTGATCGACGAGCCAGGCTGGCGGGTGGCAACCGTGGCGTTCACCGCTCCATCAATGCTGGCATCAAAGTAGTGGGGGCTGCCCACCATCGCCAGCACGTGGCCGACAGCCGGATCCAACACCACCACTGCCGCGTTGTGCACATTGCGGGCCGGCTGACCGGCGCGCCTGTCGGCCAGCTGCTCCAACCGGTAGCGCACGGCCCGCTCGGCCATGCGCTGGGCGTCCAGGTCCAACGTCGTGTGGACCTGCAGGCCCTGGGTATAGATGGCTTCCAGCCCGAAATCCCTCTCTATCTGGCCGCGCACATACATCACAAAATGAGGCGCTTTGATGGGGAAGGGCACTGAGGCAAAGCCCAGCGTCTCCCTGGCTGCCAGGTCGGCCTCGTGCTGCGAGATACGCCCGTGCTTGACCATCAGGTTTAGCACGATCTTTTGCCGGACGCGGGCAGCACCAGGGTCCTGAAGCGGATTATATCTGGCTGGCGACTGAGGCAGCCCGGCCAACAGGGCACATTCCGCCAGGTCCAGTTCGGCAGCGTGCTTGGCGAAGTAGGTACGAGCGGCCGCCTCGACGCCGTAGGCCAGATTGCCGTAATAGGATTCATTCAAATAGAGCGTCAGCAGCTCGTCCTTGCCATAGACACGCGCCAGCCGCCAGGCCAGGATAGCCTCGCGTATCTTGCGCTCTATGCTGATCTGAGCCCGCTCCTCAGGCAAGAGCAGCAGGTTGCGGGCGATCTGCTGGGTGATGGTGCTTCCGCCCGACAGAATCTCGCCACCTTGCACATTGATCCACAGCGCCCGCACAATGGCCCACACGTCCACGCCCGGGTTCTGGTAGAAGCTGGCATCCTCGGTGGCCACGGTGGCGTCAATGCAGGCGGTCGGGATCTGCTCTAGCGAAACAGGCGTGTGGGAGCCGCTGTGAGGATCGAGCACCTCATACAGGAGCCGCCCGTGCCGATCATAGATACGCGTCGAGGGGCTGGCCGTTCGCTCATATAGGCGGTCAGGCGAGGGCAGGTCCACCACCAACCAGCGCACCAGTCCCAACACGCCCAACCCCGCCAGGATGATCACAGTCGCCAGGATTCGGACCACCAAATCCCAATTGACGCGCCACCCACACCGGATCATGGCAACTCACTCCGTGGTCAAGGTTAAGGTTGAGGTTGAGGTCAAGGTGGTGAAAGACTAGGGTCGTGCACCCCCCTCAGCCTTAGCCTTAGCCTCAGCCTCAACCTCATCCCCCAACTACTGAACCGTCCCGAACACAATCTGCAATTGCAGCGTAAACTCCAACTCGCCGGGCATGATGGGAGCACCGCCACCGAACCCTTGCAGAGCCGCCTCTCGAACGCCACCGGCGTAGTAGCCGCCGGCACCGATCACCGCGCTGACACTGACAACCATGCCCAATTGGAGATTGGTCAGCTGGGCCAGCTCCTGGGCCTTGGCCCGAGCGTCGTCAACCGCCTTGGCGCGGGCCTCGGACTCCACCTCCTCCGGGTCGGACAGGCTGAAGCTGACACCATAGATGCTGTTGGCCCCCGCCTCCATCGCGGCGTCCAGAATGTCGCCCACCTTGTCCAGGTCGCGGATGGTGACGTTCACCTGGTTGCTGACGCGGTAGGCAACCTCCCCTGGAGAACCGTCAGGTTTATACGTCTGGTCGGTCCATACACTGAAGTTGGAGGTCTGCATGTCCTTCTCGGCCACCCCTTGCCCCTCGAGCGCCTGGAACACAGCGTTCATAACCACGTCCGCCTCGGCACTGGCTTCCTTCACTGTGGGCCCGACGATTTCCACGCCGACGGTGGCCTGGGCCATGTCCGGCTTGATCTTCACGGTTCCCTCGCCGATTACAGTGATGGTGCTCTGCGTTTCACCCTGCGCCTGGGCCACCGTGGGCGCGAAACCCACGTGGGCCACGACGAACGCACCCACCAGCAACAACGCGACAGCACCTGCAGCAGCGACAATGGATCTGCGATTATTCATCTCCCGTTTCTCCTTTCCTGTTGACCATCTTTGTTATTGGCTAGCCTAGAATGGCGACGCACAGCAGTCACCTTCCACTCTGATTATATCACAAACGTCACCAATGTACATAACACATCGGTAGCCCGATCCCCACACACGGGCAATGCCGCATCCGCCGCTAACCCGTCGCCTGGCTGACGGGTCCCTGACGTGTTGCCCGATGCATCCGCTCGCTGCCAGGCACGAGTCCAGGTTCAGATGAAGCCCATCGGGACCCAAGATACATAGAAAAACCCGGTCTTCCACAAACCGGGTCTGTAGTCATCTGCCAGTGCGAATCTGGACTTCGTCTATCTGTCTCATCACAACCCACGTCAACGCCGCACGAGCGCGCGCGTGTCTGACGGGTCGCTGAGGGGATGCCGCACAGGCGGCTCATCCGAGCCAGGATTCTCCTGCTTGACTACCGTCACCTGCCACGTCAGGTCGTGTTGCCGGCCGGTGGGCCACAGGTCAGAGGGCAAACGCCACGAGGTCGCCTGGGTCGCGTGGGTGACCGGATCAATGCGACCTGGCACCTGCAATGTCACCAGATACATCTCGGCGTCACTCAAAATACCTACGCCGGTCCAGGTGAGCACAATCGCCGCACCCTGACGTTCAAACACCTGACCGTTGGCGGGGAACAAGAGGTCAGGCGAAACGTACGGCGGGCCGGGCGTGCTGGTAGGGGTTGGCGTGGACGTGGGAGGTGGTGTGGCGGTTGGAGGGTTGAGGGGCACGATGATTGACTGGCCCGCGTAGATCAGGTCCACGCTGCTGAGATCGTTCACGGCCATGATGGCGTCGAGGCTGGCATCGTATTGGACGGCGATGGAGCTGAGGGTGTCGCCCGTCTGCACCACATGCACGATCTGGGGCCCCTGCGCGTTGCCACCGGGCAGCGGCCCGCCCACCGGGCCGGTGGAGGGAATCACCAGCTCCTGGCCGGAATGTAACAGCCGGGCGGATTCCTGATCCAACCCATTCGCTGCCATCACCGTGTCCGGATCGATGCCATAGTGGCTGGCGATCCCCATTACCGTCTCGCCCGACTGCACCACATGGATGATCGGGGTGGGAGAGGGCGTCGGTGTTGTGGGGCTGGCGGTCGCGGTTGGTGTCACCACCGGTGAGGGCGTGAGCGTCGTGGTGGCTGCAAGCGCACGTGTCGGCGTGAGTGCCTCCGCCACCGGCGCCGGCTGGTATCGCCACCAGTTCCAGCCCAGGCCGACCACCGCCGCCAGCAGGGCCACCACTGCCACCCAGAACCATGATACCCGGCCCAGCCCCCCCCGCGCTGCCACCCGATCCAACGGGGCCTCGCACATCATGCACGTTCTGGCCCGTTCGGCCACCGGTGCACCGCAGTTGGGGCACAACCGCTGCCGGTGTCGCTTTCTGGTCAGTGTGCCGCACAGGGGACAAGTATCGTCGTCTGGCGACAGTCTAGCCCCACAATTGACGCAGTCCGAATGCTCAACCATATGCCTGTAATGTATCCCACCCATGCCGACAATCCACGACCTGGGCCCATTGAACGCCGGCCGATCGCCGACTGCCGATCGCTAACCGCTGACGATTATATCAGACGGGACAACCATCGCCAAATACGCCCGCCCCACAGACCACCGCCAATGACCAGGATGGCCGCCAGACTGATCAGCGTTCCCGCCAGCCGGGGAGGCGTGCTGCCCATCCGCAGCAGCAGCTGATGATCTCCCGGTGGCACCTCCACCGTGATCAGCCCGTGCGGGGGCTCGTGTCGATGAATCACGTATCGTCCGTCTATAGTAACCCGCCAGCCAGGGTAGTCGTAGGTGTAGAATTGCACCGTCACCGGGCCTTCGGCCCGCACCCGGATTTCGTCGGATGCTCCCCCATGCCGTAGCGTCTCCACCGTGCCATCACCGGAGAGGATGGTTGCCACCTGTAGCGGTTCACCCGCCATATACTGTGCTTCCATGGGGCCGGTCATAGGCTGCTGCTCGGTGTAGGCCACCATGGCCACCCGCTCGGGCGGCAAGAAGATGTCCCAACGGGTCACCGCCTGCGGACTTTCGCGCCAGGATTCGACCGGGGTGCACTGGGGCAACGTGTACCCAAACGAACCCAACGCCACCACCAGCGCCAGCAGGCACACCTCAACCGGCAGCGAGGATCTTGCTGCCGGGATTAGGGAAGATGGCGGCGAGACTTCCGAAGCCTCGCCAGGGCAACGCGCCAGACCAGCGGCCAGAGGGTACACGGAACCGGCTACCACCGACATGGTCAGCGCCGCCAGCCCCAGCAAGCGCCAGGGGAACTGCACCAGGCTGGCAAACGGCAGCACGTGCCAGGCGAAACCCGCCGCTGGCGTCAAGAGCCACACGATGACCACGGTGGCAGCCAGGAAGAACAGCACCGGTCCCCGGGGCACGTCGTGGGAATCAGCCGCATCCCCAGCGCGACGTTGGCCGCGGCCGGTCAGTGCCAGCCAGCCGCCAAAGATGACCAGCACCAAGACCACCGCCCCCAGCTGAAACGGCATGCCGTCGTTCAGGCCGGGGCCAGAATAGCCGAAACCCCATTCCGGTGACAGCATTTGAGAGAAGTACACAAAGTGCTGGCGGAAATCGTAGTTATACGCGGTCCATTGCCCCAGATTCACATACCGCAGTTCGGCCAACATGGGGATCAGATAGATGCTGGAAAGGGCTATCCCCAGCACCCCGGCCCCCAATGCCGGTAGCCCAGCCCGCCACAGGGAGCGCGCCCCCTGGCGTCGCCACCCGCCGACCAGCAGGT
>JAUVRU010000518.1 GCA_030597485.1 Anaerolineae bacterium | reverse complement strand
GTTGGCGATGACCGTGCCCGAGGTAACCCCGGTGGTGGTCACCATCACCGGGAAGGTGAGGGTGATGCGCGCGCCGCCCTTGATCGTCAGGTCGGTGGCCAGCGGCGGCGGCGCGCCGACCGTGCCCGCACCCGGCGGCTCCAGCGTCACCGGCCCCAGGAACGTCAGCCGCTCGTCCAGCGTATCCGAAACCACTGCGCCGGGGGCGGGCACCGGCCCCTCATTGTGCACCACCATGGTGTACATGATGCGCTGACCAGGCGCAGGGCTGCTCTCGTCCACCGTCTTGGTCACCTTTAGAATCGGTTGCGCCGTTGTGATGGAGATGGTGGCTGTGGCCAGCGTGTTCACCTCAGCGCTGGTCACCCCGGCCGTGTTGGCGATCACCGTGCCCGAGGCCACGCCGCTTGTGGTCACCATCACCGGGAAGGTGAGGGCAATGCGCCCCCCGACGCTGATGGTCAGGCCGCTGGCGAGGACGGGTGGTGTGCGGGCCGCACCAGCTCCCGACGGCTCCAGCGTCACCGGCCCCACGAATTCAAGCCTGTCGTCCAGCGTGTCAGAGACGACCGCCCCGGTGGCGGCCAGCCGCCCCTCGTTTCGCACCACTATGGTGTAGGTGATGCGCTGGCCGGGCGTTGGGCTGCCCTCATCCACTGTCTTGGTCGCCTCCAGAATCGGATGAGCCGTGGTGATGGACATGGTGGTCGTGGCCGACGCGCTCTGCGCGGTGCTGCTCACCGCCACCGTGTTGGGGATCACCGTGGCCGGATCCAGGCCAGTCGCGACACTAACCGGGAAGGTGACCTTGACCTGCTGCCCAGCAGAAATGGTCAGTTTGGCCAGAAGCGGCGGCGTCCCAGCCGCACCCGCCCCCGGCGGATCCAGCACCACCGGCCCTATGAACGTCAACCGTCCGTCCAGGGTGTCCGACACCACCACGCCCGTGACGTCTACGGCACCGTCATTGCTTACCGCCACCGTGTAGGTGATACGCTCTCCCGGCAACGGGCTGCCCTGATTCACTGTCTTGCTTACCCACACATCAGGCAGGGTGTGCGCCAACCAGACTTCTAGTTGATCGTCACTGATGCCCTGGCTCAGGAAGTCGGAGTCGCTCCTGAAGGCCAGCCAGCGCCCGTCCCCGGTGATGCTGGGAATGCCACTGCTGCGGTCGGGGTCAGAGGCCTCGGTGATCCGGAAGAGATTCGCCGTCAGCCTGTCGTACAGCCAGATCTCGTCCTGGTCGTCAGGGATGCCCTGGCCCAGGAAGTCGGAGTCGCTGTAGAAGACCAGCCAGCGCCCGTCAGCGTTGAGCCTGGGGTACCAGCTGTCCCGGGTCGCCGGGTCGGAGGAGGTGGTCACCCGGGTCAGCGAAGCTGTCAGCCGGTCGTAGAGCCAGGCTTCATATTGGCCGGCGACGATGCCCTGGCCCAGAAAGTCAGAGTCGCTTTGAAATGCCACCCAGCGCCCGTCCCCGCTGATGTTGGCCGTGTCGCTCGACCGATCAGGACCGGAGGCCGTGGTCACCCGGGTGACGGTCATGGTCGTCTGGTCGTAGAGCCAGATTTCGTGCTGCTCGTCGGCAATGCCCTGGCCCAGGAAGTCGGAGTCGCTGTAGAAGGCCACCCACCGGCCGTCAGCGCTGATGCTGGACTGCCGGCTGTCCCGGTAGAGATCGACGTCGCTGGTCACCCGGGTATCGGTCCCCGCCTGGATCTCGTCGAGCCAGACTTCGCATGGGCTGCCCGGGATGCTCTGGCCCAGAATGTCTGAGTTGCTGACGAAGGTCACCCAACGCCCATCCCCGCTGATCTCGGGATTTAAGCTGTCGCGGTTGGAGGCAGAGGCAGTGGTCACCCGGGTGACAGTCATGGTCGTCTGGTTGTAGAGCCAGATCTCGGACTGGCCATCCGGGATGCCTTGGCCCAGGAAGTCGGAGTCGCTCCGAAAGGCCGCCCACTGCCCGTCGGCGCTGAGGCTGGCATTCGAGCTGGCCCGGTTGGTATGCGAGGCCGTGGTTGCCCGCGTCACCGTCATCACCTGGGTGTCGTAGAGCCAGATTTCGTATTGATCGTCGGCGATGTTGCCCTGGCCCAGGAAGTCGGAGTCGCTGCTGAAGGCCACCCAAAGCCCGTCAGCGCCTATCCAGGGACCCGTGCTATCCCGGCTGGCGGGGTCGGAGGCCGTCGTCACCCGGGTCAGCTCGATCGGCCCCTGGGCCGCCACCAGGCCCACGCATATCGCCAGCAAGCCGCCAGCCACCATCAGGGGCAGACAAAGTCGCAACAGATCGCGTGTAGTTGACGCGGGATCTCGCTCAGAACCGGGGAACATAGAGACACCTCCTGTGGTACGGCTATGCTGTTGTGGGGATTTGACACGTCTTGCTTGCCAGACTGCAACGACCTACAACAATTCACCAGGAAGGCCCGGGACCTTCCCACAGCTGGGAGTTGCCAGAGCATGGAGGCGCGGCTGGCAGCGCCTGGTGCCAGGTGCGCAGGATTCCTGGTCGAGGATTCGGGTTGTGGGCAGCAGAGACCAACATGTCAAACACCTGCCAGCCTACGCCAGTATACGACATCTCCCACATGGTGTCAATACCCCTGCAGAATCCGCCAGTCAGACGGCGGCGGTCAGCCATCAGCGGTCAGCAGTCAGCGCATAGGTACCCCTCGTAGGGATGAGGCATTCCGGCCCAGATACTCGCAAACCAGGCGCTCGCGATTGGAAGAAGAGGCTTCACCCACATTGACCACAC
>JAUVRU010000365.1 GCA_030597485.1 Anaerolineae bacterium | reverse complement strand
TGGTTCAACGTAGCTTCTGTGGTAGAATCGTGGCGAACGCAGATGTCGGTGATAGTTCACCTGTTCGTAGAGATAGGTCGAACATCGATGCCCAGTCTTCGCACACTACCCTGTCTGACCTGCTTCAGAATGAGTGAAAATGCCTTCCGTGCGACAACAGCGCTTCGCGAGGCACTGGCAAGAGGACAACCAGGTCACATCTTGACGTAGATCGTGGTTGTGCCGTGGCTTTTTGCAGGAGTGATGGAAGGGAGCAGGTACAAGGAGAGACAATTGACCAAAACCATCCCCATCGAGGAGATTCACTGTCACGTTGACGAAGAGGTGACCCTCCAAGGCTGGCTGTACCACAGCACAGGCAAAGGCAAACTACGCTTCTTGCAGGTACGCGATGGCACAGGCATAGTGCAGGCGGTGATGTTCCGGCCCAATTTGCCCGACGACGTATTTGAACTGGCCAAGCGTGTTACCCAGGAGTCGTCACTCGTCCTCACTGGCCGGGTGAAGGCCGAGCCACGCGCCCCCGGCGTGCCTGGCGGTTACGAACTGGACGTGACCGGGCTTGAAGTAGTGCAAACGGCGGAGGAGTATCCTGTCACGCCCACGGAACACGGCGTTGAGTTTCTGATGGAGCATCGCCATCTCTGGATCCGCAGCAAGAAGCAGTGGGCGTTGCTCCGGGTTCGGGCTACCGTGATGCGTGCCATCCGCGACTGGCTGGACTCCAATGGCTATGTGGAGATGACCACTCCCATCCTGACACCGGCCGCCGGTGAGGGAACGACGACTCTGTTCGAAATAGACTATTTTGGGCAGCCGGTCTATCTGGCTCAGACCGGGCAATTGTACAACGAGGCCACCATCTACGCATTTGGCAAGGTCTATTGCTTCGGCCCTACGTTCCGGGCCGAAAAGAGCAAGACCCGTCGTCATCTGACTGAGTTCTGGATGGTAGAACCTGAAATTGCCTACTGCGACCTTGATGGGATGATGGAGGTCGAAGAGCAGTTTGTCGCCCATGTTGTGCAAGCTGTGTTGCGTGAGCGAAAGCAAGAACTGGACGTGTTGGAGCGTGATACTGATGGTCTGGAACGGGTGATTCCCCCGTTTCCTCGCATCAGCTATGACGAAGCACTGGATCGGCTGGCGGCCATCCGCCAGTCGACGGAGGATCCTGAGCTGAAGGCATCGCTGGCAATTGAATGGGGAGGGGACTTCGGCAGCCCTCACGAGACGGAATTGACGAAGCAGTTTGACCGACCGGTTTTCGTGTATGGTTACCCTACTGCTTGCAAGGCATTCTATATGGAACCATGGCCCGGCCGGCCTGAGGTATGCAAGAGTGTTGACCTGCTGGCGCCCGAAGGCTATGGTGAGATCACAGGGGGAAGTGAACGCATCTCCGATCGGGCGCTGTTGGTGGAACGCATCCATCGTGATCGATTGCCAGAAGCGGCGTTCCGCTGGTATATCGATCTGCGCCGCTACGGCAGCGTGCCACACAGCGGCTTTGGCCTGGGAGTAGAGCGGACGGTGGCCTGGATTGCTGGCATCCACCACGTGCGCGAGACGGAACCCTTCCCTCGCACGCTTGGGCAGATGTATCCCTGACCGCCACCAGACCGGCAGAAACTGTTGTCGCAGCAATTGGGAATCCCGGAGGAACCCTGCTATTACCACCGACCTTGATTGCGAACGAGAGGAGTGGGAGCGTAACACACTGCAACCGTTCCTGGCAAAAGGTGGGGAGCGATCTGAAGCGGCCCACACACTGTCCAGGATCCCAGTGGAACGCCTGTACGTGCCACCGGAGACAGTCGGGCAGGAATTCGCTGCTGATTACGTGGAGCGGGTGGGATTCCCGGGACAGTACCCCTTCACCCGCGGCGTATACCCTACTATGTACCGGGGCCGGCTGTGGACTATGCGCCAGTACGCTGGTTACGCCAGCGCGGAGGAGACCAATGCCCGCTACAAGTTCCTGTTGGAACAGGGCCAGACTGGCCTGAGTGTGGCCTTTGATCTACCCACACAGATTGGCTATGATGCTGACGACCCGATGGCTGTTGGCGAGGTGGGGAAGGTGGGTGTCTCCATCTCATCCCTGGCCGATGTGGAAGCGCTTTTCTCAGGCATCCCCTTGGACAAGGTGTCTACCAGCATGACCATCAACTCGCCTGCTGCGGTGTTGTTGGCCATGTACGCAGCCCTCGGAAAGAAACAAGACGTCCCGTCTGATCAGCTGCGTGGTACCATTCAAAATGACATCCTGAAGGAATACGTGGCGCGGGGGACCTACATCTTCCCCCCGGCACCCTCGATGCGCCTGATCACCGACATCTTCTCTTACTGCAAAGATCATATGCCTCGCTGGAACACCATCAGCATCAGCGGGTATCATATCCGCGAGGCGGGTTCCACGGCCGTTCAGGAGGTGGCTTTCACCTTTGCCAATGCCATCGCCTACGTGGAAGCGGCTATGCAGGCCGGGCTGAGTATCGACGAGTTTGCCCCCCGGCTGACGTTCTTCTTCGCAGCGCAGAACAACTTGCTCGAAGAAGTGGCCAAATTTCGGGCTGCTCGCCGCCTGTGGGCCAATTTGACGCGCGACCGGTTCGGTGCTCAGAAGCCAAAGAGTATGATGCTTCGTTTTCACACCCAAACCGCTGGTGTCACCCTGGCTGCTCAGCAGCCAATGAACAACGTGGTGCGGGTGACGATCCAGGCGTTGGCCGCCGTGCTGGGAGGCACCCAGAGCCTGCACACCAACAGCATGGACGAAGCGTTCTCTCTGCCCACTGAAGAGACTGTTCAAGTCGCCCTACGCACTCAGCAGATCATTGCCCACGAGAGCGGTGTGGCTGATACGGTAGACCCGCTGGCTGGTAGCTACAGCGTTGAGCGGCTTACGGACGAGATTGAAACTTCTGCGCTCAGTTACCTGGATCGCATTGATAAGATGGGCGGGGCACTGGCTGCGATTGAATCTGGCTATATGCAGGGCGAGATTCAAGAAAGCGCCTATCGCTATCAGAATGCGGTGGAAGCCGAGCAGCAGGTGGTCGTCGGGGTGAACCACTATCAGACAGAGGAGGATCACCAGCCCCGGCTGCTGCGTGTGGATGAATCTGTGCAGACGGCGCAGATTGAGCGATTGAAGCAGGTACGGGCTGGTCGTGATAACGGCGCGGTGGAACGTGCCGTGGCCGCTCTCCAAGACGCAGCGCAAGGGGACGCCAATCTCATGCCCTACATTGCTGAGGCTGTTGAAGTGTATGCCACCATTGGGGAAATATGCAACGTGTTGCGTCGCACCTTCGGCGAATACCGGGCATCCAGTGTCGTTTGACCTATGACCAGCGAGGGGGAGGGATGCTGAAACAAATCGATCACATCGCCGTTGTTGTGCAAGACATGGAGGCGGCACTGAAGGTATACCGTGATGCCCTGGGGCTGCCATTAGCGCGGGTAGAGGATGTGCCGGCCGAGGGGGCGAAGGTGGCCTTCTTGCCGATGCCTGAGGGAGATGGCGAGGTGGAGCTGGTGCAACCCACCGACGAGAAGTCCGGCATCGCCCGGTTTCTGGCCAAGCGTGGTCAGGGTATTCACCACATCTG
>JAUVRU010000042.1 GCA_030597485.1 Anaerolineae bacterium | reverse complement strand
GTCCATGCGGCGTGTGATGGTTACGGGGGGCAACAGGGGTCTTGGTCTGGAATTCGTATGCCAATGCCTGGCACGAGGTGATCTCGTGTTCGCCGGGTGTCGCAATCCGCAGAATGCTCTAGCTCTACATGAGCTATCCATCGCCAAACACGAACAACTATCGGTTCTGGCGTTGGACGTGACGGACGAAGCAAGCATCGACGCATGCGTCGAAATCATACGTTCCCAGGTGGATGGCCTGGATCTGCTCATCAATAACGCCGGGGCTTACCCGCGCGGTGAGACGCCCGCTACCCTCAAGGCCACGACGATGCTTCAGGCATTCCACCTTAACGCTGTCGCGCCCATGATCGTCGCCCAGCGTTGCCTTGGACTATTGCGATCCGGGAATCAGCCCAAGATCGCCAATATCTCCTCCAAGATGGGATCGCTATGGTGGAAGGAGAGAGAAGGCGGGGGCGATTACAGCTACTGCAGCAGCAAGGCTGCCCTGAACATGCTGACACGGACCCTGGCCTTCGACCTACATCCCGAAGGGATTGTCGTCGTGGCTATGAATCCCGGCTGGGTTCAAACCGACATGGGAGGGGGTAGTGCCGATCTCAGACCCGTAGAGTCGGTATGCGGTATGCTTGGCGTTATCGAACGACTGACAGTGGCCGATACCAGCAGGTTCTTCACCTGGGAGGGCCAGGAATACCCCTGGTAGCGGTGCTCTGGAGACACTGTGCATTCAGAACGCACGATCGTTGCTTGTATACTAATCATTGAGGAGAGAGTCTATGAATCGCGTCCACGTAGAATGCGCCATTGAGGGAGCTCAGCACATCCTTGCCGACCCGTACGTCACAGGAATGGAGGCCAGCGACGATGACTGGGGGGCGGCCCTATCTGTAGGGAAGGTGTTGCGCGAACTAGGCCTTGAGAATGTCCAGGGAACTGCGGCTGGTCGGGCGATCGTAGAGCGGGCACAGGGATGGCTCGTAGGGTTGCTGCAGGTCGGCGGTTTGAACCGTCGCGAGCGGGTCGAGGCAGGAAACGTGCTGGCGAGCTTGGGAGATCCGCGTTTCCGACCCGAGGCGTGGTACCTGCCCGACGAACCGCTCGTTGGGTTTGTCCAGATTCCCGGGGGGCCGTTTGTGATGGGCGAGCTCGTGGAGCAGCACGAGGTCAGTATACCCACCTATTACATTGCGCGCTATCCAACCACCACGGCGCAATTCAAGGCCTTTGTCGAGGAAAGTGGCTATCAGACCGGTGAACCTGATTGCCTGGAGGGATTGCCCAATCACCCCGCGACATGGGTGAGCTGGCACGAAGCGGGGGAGTACTGCGATTGGCTGGGGGCAAGGCTCAAGGGCATGGCCCCGAACCGGCTAGCCTCAGGCGACCTACTAGAAGGTCATGAGGAATTCTGGCGAGGGCTGAGGGACGGTGATCTTGTCGTGACGTTGCCTTCTGAGGCAGAGTGGGAGAAGGCTGCCCGTGGACCGGAGGGCCGGCGCTATCCCTGGGGGCGTGAGAAGCCGGACCTGGATCAGGCGAACTATGGAGCACACTTTGGCGAACCGGCGCTGGGTACGACCAGCGCGGTTGGGTGCTTCCCCCGAGGTGCCACCCCAGAAGGAATCCTGGATATGGCAGGCAATGTCTGGGAGGTGACACGGACACTGATGGGAAAGGATTTACTAGATGGGGACGATGGCTGGGTGCGGTCCTTCGTTCCTCGCTGGTGGACGCAGAGTCTGCGAGGAAGACCTTGGCTAGGACCCGAGTTTGGCTATCCCTACGATCCAGCAGACGGGCGGGAGAACCTGGAGGCTGGGGACGATGTGGACCGGGCAGCCCGTGGTGGCTCGTGGACAGTCGATGCCAGGCGCCTTCGTTGCGCATTCCGCGATGGACTACCGCCCACCAGCCGCCACAGTGCAGACGGGTTCAGGGTCGCAGTGTCCCCATCTTGAGCCTGATGATTGGTGGCAGATCGGCCAGGCGTAGGAGTTGGTGATGTGGCAGTGCACTGCTAGGGCGAATGTGGTGGGGCCGCGGTGCGGATGATGGGTCGGGTCCGGCCTGGTGAGAACCTTTTGATCGTGGCTGACACATGGACCGACGTGGAAATCGAAGAAGCATGCCCGATCGCCAGGATCAACGCTGACGCCAGTGCACAGCTATTCGCGATTCCAAATACATCGCTGATCGATACAAGAGAGTACAACTCATTGACACCGTGCTGGCCTCGCCGTCCGTCTATTTTGATGGGATACTGCTCTGTAAGGACAACAAGCTGAACCCAGAACTGGGCCTGGGCGGGTTATGCGCTGCCGGAACACCAGGAGATGCTGTAGTAGAGTCCCAGATAATCAATGAGGAGGGCGCAAGTGAAAACCGTCTTGACCAACTGCGTTGTTGTTGACTGTACAGGTAATCCGCCGATGAAAGGCATGTCGATAACCATCGAGGACGACAGAATCACCGAGTTGAGGACAGGGGAATCCACCTCCTCCACCGGAGATGCGGAACGTGTTCTCGATCTGGAGGGGGGCTATGTCCTCCCCGGTCTGTGGGATGTCCACGCGCATCTGGGTGATCTTATCCCCGATCCCAAGTTCCTTCTAGAGACTGAATCTCCCATTGACTATGCTATCCGGGCGGGTCGGAACGCAATGGATGCCCTGCGGGCCGGCTTCACAGGCATCCGTGTCGTGGGAGAGGACCACTATGCCGACTTTGCCTGGAAGCGGGCCTTTGACGCAGGGGTCTTTGTCGGGCCCAGGATCTTTGCCTGCGGAAGAGCCCTGAGCATCACTGGTGGGCATGGTCATGGCACGTTGGGGGCAGTAGAAGTGGACGGCCCCTACGAGATGCGGAAAGCAGTCCGGGAGCAGCTCAAACACGGAGCGGACCAGATCAAGCTTATGGTGACCGGCGGTGTTATGACCGCCGGTGAGGGTATGGATGAGTCTCAGTTCCTGATGGATGAGATCGAGGCTGCTTGTGAAGCGGCTCACCAGAAGGGCAAGCGAGTCTGCGTGCATGCCTGGGGTGCGGCGGGCGTGAAGGCAGCCATCCGGGGTGGCGTGGATACGGTCGAGCACGGGCTGCTGGACGATGAGGCCGTCGAGATGATGGTGAAGAATGGCGTATTCTATGTTCCAACACTCAACGGGACTCAGGACGAGGAGCAGATACTCGGGAGTGGCCTTCCCGACTTTATGGTCGAAAAGGCCCTTGGCTCAGCCAAGGCCCATCTCGAGGGCTTTCGGAAGGCACTGAAGGCAGGCGTCAAGATAGCCTGTGGAGCCGATACCAGTACGGTCGCGCACTATACGCTGTCTGAGATCGAGCATTTGACGAAAGCGGGGATGACAGAGATGGAGACGCTGGTTGCGGCAACCCGTACAAGCGCAGACCTATGTGGGGTTGTGAATCAACTGGGAACGATAGAGAAGGGCAAGTTGGCCGATCTGATCGTGCTATCAGCCAACCCACTGGAGAACATCTCCAACGTCAGGAAGGTCAAGATAGTGTTCAAGGGAGGAAACCTGGTAGACATCAGCCCCCAGGAGGGCTTGGGGGATTTCTGGGAGCTCTTTTACTAGACGCCGCCTGCGAATGATGTATGCGAAGTGGTAGTTCATCTATCTCTAACGCGTGACCGAAATCCCCGTACGCGAATGGGCGATCATGGATTGCAGGATCAGCGCGTCTCGCGAACCTCTAGCTTTGGTCTTGGCGACAATACCCAACCTGGAAGGGCATGGTCAGCGCGGTAGCGTTCCTGGCTCTGTAACTGCGACAACTATCAGAAGCCTGGAACAGGAGCGAGCATGGCAAAGTCTGACAAGATCCAGAGTCTACTGGACCAGATCGAGGAGCTACACCGACATCCCCGCAACCAGGACAATCTAAAGAAGTGGGTGCGACAGCCAGGCCATGCCCATGACAACAAGTGGCGAGGGGTTCCCAATCCGGTGGACGTGACCGGAGGTCAAATCCCACTTGTGGTGAACGTGGAGCTGTCGCTCAAGTCAGACATATTGGGGTTCAGCGTGAAGGAGTACTTTCACAACCCCGTGGTCTATCTGGAAAACTACCTCAAGCTCATGATCTTCCGCTTCACCGAGATCCAAGATGATGTACCCATACTCCTTGAGATCCCGGTTTACCGCAGCTCCTACTTTGAAGCCACCCTATTCGATCGCGAAATCGTCTACCTGAATGACCATGATGCCGTGCTGTCTGACACTCCGCTTATCAAAGACCTGTCAGAAGTTGATACTCTGGCTATGCCTGATTTCAACCGCGGTGCATCGATGGCCTATGCCAGGCAACTGTATGAATACGTCTGCGAACAGACCCGCGGTCGAGAGTTCATAATCGTGTTTATGGAGTGGTTGCGCACTCCCTTCGGCATCGCGTCTTGGCTCTACGGAGAGCAGAAGCTGCAGACGGCGATGACGTCGGATCCGGAGGGCGCTCACAGACTTCTGACCTATGTCACAGAGTGCAGGATCAAGTGGACCCGCCAGCGGGCAGAATACTTGGGCAAAGACCTGAAGACGGCACCGCTCTACAGCGACAGCGTGACAGGCGATTCTCTGTCCCCGCGGCAGTATCTGGAATTCGTGCAACCGTACGAGCTGGCAATCGCCGAACTTCACGGCGGGATCAACTATTGGCATAGTTGCGGAGACACGACACCACTACTCGAGCAGTTGGGTGCACTACCGCTCGAGTTGTTCCATGTTGGCCCGTGGACCGATGTGAAGGAAGCGGCGGAGGTTTTCGGTCCCGGAGGTGTTGCGCTGGAGATCTGTCTCCAGAAGCACGGGAATTATGGCCCTGGGCCCTGGCCCGCTATCGATGATCTGTTTCGGGCCACACCCGGGGAGATCGGGACCAAACTTCAGTGGGTTACGGAGCAGGCAGTCGCCGGGGGAGCGACCGCGTTCTCCATCGTTGCCGGTCCTCTGCACCGGACGCGCGGTGCAGAGCGCGATGTCAAGACAATAAGGCAATGGGTTCGCTCCGCCAGAGCTGTGCTGTCCAGCGCCGATGAGTTGTTCAGGTAACTGGCTGTCTGGCACAGGGCCACTCGTCTACCAAGGCGCGTAGGGCAGGTATCCAGCTACTGTAGAGGAGGCCGCGGTGAAAACGGTCTTGGCCAACTGCACTGTCATCGACTGCACGGGCAACCCGCCCATGAAGGAGGTGACTGTGATCATCGAGGGGAACCGGATCCTTGAACTGAAGCCAGGCCCCTATCGAGAAAGAGACCAGGAGAGCGATGCTCGCGTCCTTGACCTGGAGGGTGGGTATCTTCTGCCAGGTCTGTGGAACGTCCACGTCCATCTGGGCGATATCTTCCCCGATCCCAAGCACTCTGCTTCAAGCGAGGCAATGATTGACCGAGCCATCCGGGCCGGCCGGAACGCCATGGATGCGCTGCGCGTTGGAGTCACGGGCATCCGCGTCGTCGGGGAACCCGACTACATTGACGTCGCCTGGAAGCACGCTTTCGATGATAAGGTCTTGGTTGGACCTCGACTCTTTGTTTGTGGCAAGGCCATTAGCATCACAGGCGGGCACGGCTGCAGCGGTGGGCTGAATGCCGAGGTAGATGGTCCTTACGAGGTGCGGAAGGCAGTGCGCGAGCAACTCAAGCGCGGGGCGGATCAGATCAAGCTGATGGTCAGCGGTGGCCATGCTGAAGTGATCGCCGGTAGCGGGACGTATCAGGAAACCCAACTTCTCATGGACGAGCTGGAGGCGGCTGTCGAGGTGGCCCATCAGAAAGGCAAGCGGGTCTGCGCACACGCTGGGAATCCCGGGATGAAGATGGCCATCCAGGCAGGAGTAGATTGCATTGAACATGGATATCACCTGGACGACGAGGCCGTCGAGATGATGGTGGAAAATGACGTCTTCTATGTGCCGACCATGGTCTGCAATCTGGACGAGGAGTGGTTGCGTGAGACCGGTTTGATTGACACGGTTCCTGGCGATGCCAACCCTGGGCTGGTTGGTCGGTTGCTCGTGGCCAAGAGTGAGAAAGTCACTCCTGAATACGCTCAGGATCACCGCGCAGGATTCGAAAAGGCGTTGAAGGCTGGCGTCAAAATCGCCTGCGGAGGTGATTCCAACCCTATAGGGGAATTTGCGCTACTTGAGATCGAGCATCTGGTGAGAGCGGGGATGGGAGATATGGAAGCACTGATCGCTGCAACCCGCACTTGCGCCGACCTATGTGGAGTGGTTGACCAACTGGGGACGGTGGAGGTGGGCAAGCTAGCCGATCTGATCGTGCTGTTGGAGGATCCGCTGCAGGACATCTCCAACCTAAGGGAGTTGAAGTTAGTCTTCAAAGACGGTCTTATAGTCAATACCGGGCAACCAGAAGGGCTGACCGATCTATGGGAGCTGCTTTTCTTCTGATCGATGGACAGGGTGCTGGCTGCCAAGTGCCTGCGCAGTGAGGGTTTGGTTTGGGTGGGCTTAGTTGGTATGGACACGAGAGGTGAGAAATGGTACTGGATATCATCAAGTCGAGAAGGAGTATCAGACGCTTTCTGGATACACCTATTCCTCCTGAGATTCTTCAGGAGTTGTTGGAAGCCGCTCAGTGGGCGCCCAGCGGCAGCAACAATCAACCTTGGGCGTTTGTAGTCGTTCAAGAGCCAGCCAGCGTTCGAAAGGTCAAAATGTTTTCACCGGGCCTCGGGGGTGTCCCCGCCGCGCTGCTCATTGTGTGCAGCGATCACTCGCGCGAAGATACTACCGCCATCATGGATGTCTCAATGGCTGCACAGAACGTGATGCTAGTCGCGACTGACAAGGGCCTGGGATCCTGTGTCGTCCGCTCGCACAATCCGAAGGCACTCCAGACTCTGTTGGAATTACCCGCAGACGTGGTCCCGGAACTAATCGTCGCGCTGGGCTATGCCGTCAAGCCCGCGAGGAACCCCGGCAGGCGCCCAATCGAGGAGCTTGTGCATTGGGAACAGTATGGAGGGCAGCCAGGTGAGCAATGAACAAAAAGTGTCCGGTCTGATAGACCTTTTGTGTTTCCTAGTCGTCGGTGCGCGGGAACTGGTGAATGAGCCCAAGATCTACGGGCCAATGAGGCTCATGGAGGCATCGCAGCGTCTAACCGGGTTGGCTGAAGATTGTGACATCCGCCATGAATTGCTGGCTGAAGTGTCGCGGCGGATAGGAGCATTCCCCCTCGACGCCCTCCCAGAGGGCGAGGAGGAATTCATCCACTTCATGGATGACCTCATCGTCCTGCTTGCCAGCTGGGTGAGAGACCACTAGTCCAAGTGTTCCGTCCCCAATCTGCCCGCTCCTGTTCTGAGACCAAGGAGGAGAAGTGAAGTTCAAGCGGGTGTTGTCAGCCGTTGACACCCATGCCGGCGGCAGTCCCGAGAGGGTCGTCGTCGGTGGTCTACCGCCCATTCCTGGCGAAACCATGCTCGAGAAGGCCAGGTACGTGCGTGGCAACCTGGACCATCTCCGCACATTGCTGGTTCATGAACCACGGGGCCATGGCAATATGTATGCATCGCTCATCGTCCCACCAACCGTGGAGGACGCGGACGTGGGAGTGTTATATCTGGAGGTAGGTGGCTACCCGACCATGTGCGGTCATGGCACGATCGCGATCTGTACCGTGTTGGTCGAGACGGGTGTCGTGGAGGCTCGAGAGCCCGAGACTGAGATCACCCTGGATACGCCTGCGGGACTCGTAGGAGCCAAGGTAGCTGTGAAGGATGGGGAGGCCGAGTCGGTAACCATCAGGAACGTCCCTTCCTTCCTATACAAGGCGGATATCGAGGTCAAGGTTCCAGGCTTGGGGCGGGTAGCGTTGGATATCGCCTACGGGGGCAACTTTTGCGCAATACTGCCCGCAGAGAGCGTGGGGCTGGAGGTGGTGCCCGAAGCCGCTCTTGACCTCATAGCCTGCGGTACAGAGATCTGGAAGGCGGTCAATGAGCAGGTCGAGGTCCAGCATCCCATAGAGCCCGGCATCAACTGTGTGAACTATGTGCAGTTCTATGCACCGGCTACTCACCGACGGGCGACCGTGAAGAACGCCGTGATCGCGCCGCCGACCAGCCTCGATCGATCGCCATGCGGAACCGGGACAAGCGCCAGGATGGCTGCGCTTTATGCCAGAGGGAAGCTTGGTCTGCATGAGGAGTTTGTACACGAAAGCATCATCGGCAGTCTCTTTACCGGCAGGCTCGTGGCGGAGACCAGGGTAGGAGATTTCGCTGCTGTGATTCCGACCATTACAGGAAGCGCTCACATCACAGGCTTGCACCAATTCATGCTCGACCCAAGGGATCCTTTCCCCGCTGGTTTTCTCCTGGGCAAACAGGAAGAACCATACGGCATAGAATTGGGGTCGTAGGCTGGGGAAGACTGCCGGTGAGGATACACTGGTGCGTCCTGGGGAGGTTAGCGGTACGATGACAGACAAGAGCCGATCGTTTGTCGGCCCAGAGGCCGCCCACCGGCGGCAGATATACAAAGGTGCCGGCAGTACGGACGACGATTTCAATAGGCCACACATTGGCCTAGCAAACGCCTGGTCAGAAGCATCCCCGGCCCACATACACTTGAGAGAGCTGGCAGAGTGCGCCAAGGCAGGCATATGGCAGGCAGGCGGGATTCCCTTCGAGTTTGGGGTGTTTTCAACCTGTGGCAACATCGCCATAGGGACAGAAAGTCTGAAATATGAACTTGCCATCCGTGATGCGCTGGCAGCCTCAATTGAGATCACGGCGCGAGTACATCATTTTGACGGACTTGTCCTACTGGCATCCTGCGACAGCATCATCCCTGGACAGTTGATGGGCGCAGCCAGGGTCGATGTGCCATCGCTGATGGTGACGGGTGGGCCGATGCTCGCAGGAGAGCTGCATGGCGAGGCCGTACTCTCGCCGGATGTGAATGAGGCCGTCTTTGGTGCGCTCCCTCTAGGGCGCATCTCCGAGCAGGATTTACTGGACATGGAGAACTGCGCCTGTCCGAGTGTGGGTGCCTGTCCTGTGATGGGGACAGCCAACACCATGCAGATCCTGACTGAAGCCATGGGGATGGCCCTGTCCGGCTCGGCGACGATCCCAGCGATTCTGGCGGACAAGAGGAGAATGGCGCGGAGGTCGGGGCAGATGATCGTTGAGCTGGTGAAGAGAGCGATCCGGCCATCCGACATTCTCGATGAGAGAGCATTGCGAAATGCCATTGCGGTCAATGCCGCAATTGGCGGCTCAACTAATGCTCCCCTCCATATCATGAGTATAGGAAGGGAGCTTGGGATCGAGATCGACCTGGACCTATTCGATGAGATCAGCAGAAGAACACCACTTCTGGCTTCTGTGGTACCCAATGGGCCGCACACGGTGATTGACTTTTTTAGAGCGGGTGGTGTACCTGCCTTGCTGAAGGAGCTAGGCGAACTCATCGACATAGATGCGCTGACGGTCGATGGCAGGAGTATCGGCGACAATCTTCTTGGGATCGAGGGAACTCGAGGGGAGGCCATTTCTACTCGTGATCACCCCGTGCAGGCGGAAGGTGGGTTGGCAGTTCTCAAGGGGAACATAGCGCCGCATGGCGCCATCGTGCGAACATCCGCGATCAAAGCCGAGATGCTATCACATAAGGGTCCAGCCAAGACCTTTGACTGCGATCGTGAAGCGTG
>JAUVRU010000293.1 GCA_030597485.1 Anaerolineae bacterium | reverse complement strand
GGTCACATCGGTGCCCACCACGCTGATGGCGTGGGTCCCGGACGGCAGGCTGTCGAAGCCATAGGCCCCCTGGTTGTCGCTGGTGGTGGATGCCGAGATGTTGGGGCCGCCCAGCTTGATCTGGTATCCAGGCTGGGGCCGGCCACCCTGATCGCGCAGCACGCCCCGAATGACGCCCAGCCCGAAACGTTCACAAAAGGTCCTGAAGTGATCGAATGAGGGCTTGCTCCCGCCGGGATTCACCTTTTTCCGCAGGTACAAGCCATAATGTCTCTGGCCAGGCGCGAAGTCCTCGGTGCAGAACCAGATGCCCACGGCCACGGCCGGATCGTTGGCCATCAGTTCCAAGGCCAGGCTCAAGTTCCTGGCCTGGAACTCCCTGTCCTCCGGCGTGTCCCGATTGCTGGGCCAGCCGACTTCTGAGATGTACAGCTGCTTGCTGCTGCTGGGACCTTCCGCCGCCCGTATCACGCGCTTCATCTCGTCGATATAGCGGCGATAGGTGTGTCGCACCTGGTATGCCTGGTCTTCCCAGTCCGGGTTGAACCCCTCCTTGATGTACAGGTGGTATCCCACCCCGTCAAACGGATACGGCCGGTCCGGCTGTCCCCATCCCAGGTACTGCCTGCCATACTGATAGGTATCACGCAGGTATTGGGTAGGCAGACGATTGTCATTTGCCTCCAGCCCCTGGAGCGGTCCGGAGATGAGATTCACGTCACCCAGGCCCACCTCGAGCCTTACCTGGCGATGGATTGCCTGAAGCATCTCGGCGAACCACGTGGGGTGGAGCCAGTGCTGATGTCCCCCATGCCAATCATCAGGCTCGTTGAAGGACTCAAAGACGTTCACCTTGCCGTGGAACAACTTGACGATCTCCCCGAAATTGGCGGCATAGTCCGCGATCCACCGCTGCGCCTGCGCCACCTCGGGGGAAGGTGTCTGACGCCGGGAATCCCTGAAGAAGCTGGGCAAGGTTTTCACCGCCTCGTGCCCGATGAGCCCATAAATGTTGAGCCCGTTGCCCAGGAACTGGTCAATGATGGTGGTGTAGGCCTGGGCCCAGGTGTGCCCCTGATACCGGGATGGGTCGGTGGGTCCAGACCAGGGACCCAGCACGAAGTTGATGCGCACCCAGGCGGCGCCGCTGTCGCCGATGGCCTGCGGGTCGGCCACGGTGTCAGACAGCGCCCCCTGCCTGGGACCCGGCTCGGTGACGATGGGCCGGTTGGCGTCCAGACCGATCTTGTGCGTTCTGCGTACCATCTGGTTTCTCCCGTGTCGTGGTGAATCGCTGACCAAGACCATCGCCACTCCAGCCTCAACTCCGAGGCAAAGGCGGTGACACGTCGCTGTTCCGCTCTCCCTAGGAGGATGCGGACCCCCTGCGTCGTCAGTCGGAGTGCAGTGTCCGCATCCCTATGCCCAAGTATATCACATTTCCCGTTTCCAGGCTGGTTGCGGCTGTGGCAGGAGCCGGTGAGTCCTGCCAGAATCCATGTGCCACGCAGCAGGTTTGTGGGCCATTCCCCACCAACTGACCCCCTGCTCCCGGAATTTCCGCCCGATTCAGCTTGACATCCGAAACGTTTTGGGTTATAATGGTAAGCGTTCCAAAACGTTTTGGGCAGGTGGAGCAACGGTGACAGTCACCCTGAAGGATATTGCCCGACAGGTCAATCGTTCCGTCACCACCGTTTCTCGGGCTCTGCACGATTACGACGATGTCAGCTCAGAGACGCGGGAATTGGTAAAGCGCACCGCCCTTGAGATGGGATATGCGCCCAACGTTGTCGCTCAGCGGCTGCAGAAACAACGGGCTGATACCGTGGGGCTGATACTGCCGGTGTTCGGGCCGCGGCTGTCCGATCCCCACTTCGGTGACGTGCTGGCAGGTGTGGCCGAAGAAATCGCCAGCGCCGGTTTTGACCTGCTCATCAGCATGGCGGACAGCCCATCCGACGGGTTGGATGCCTATCGCCAGAAGATTGTCGGGCGCCGGCTGGACAGCGTGCTGGTGATCAGAACCCAGCGCCACGACCAACGCATCAGGTTTCTGTTGCATCGCAACATGCCCTTCGTCGCCAACGGAAGGGTGCTGGACGACTGGGATTTTCCCTACGTTGATGTTGATCACGCAAAGGGTATGTGGGCGGTGGTTCAGCACGTGGCCGAACTGGGCCATCAGCGCATCGCCTTCATCACCGGATCACCACAGCTGACGTTTGTCCACTATCAGTTGGAGGGCTTTCGGCAAGGGATGGCAAACGCTTCGTTGCCGACCGATGAGAGTCAGATCGTGGAAGCCGACCTGACGCAACGGGGTGGCTATAAGGGCGCACAAATCCTGCTCAGCCACACCATCCCGCCCACGGCCATCGTGGCCAGCAACGACTTGGTGGCCCTGGGAGTGATGAGTGCGGTGCAGGATCAGGGACTTGAGGTGGGACGAGACGTGGCGGTCGTGGGCTTTGACGATATCCCGATGGCTGATACGTCCCATCCAACGCTGACCACGGTCCACCAACCTGCTGCCCACATGGGCCAGGTGTTGGGCCAGATGTTGATCTCCGTGGCCTGGGGCAAGACCCTGACCCGGCCGCAGGTGTTGGTGGAACCATCACTGGTCATTCGCCAGTCCACCGGTTTGGACCTATGGCTGTAGAGAATCTAGCAGACCCATCAATTCTATCCAAAGGAGACAAAGGAATATGGCTAATGTGACCTATGACAACGTGACAAAGAGCTTTGGTGATGTGGTGGCGGTCGACCGCCTCGATCTCGAGATTGAGGACAAGGAGTTCCTGGTATTGGTCGGCCCCTCCGGCTGTGGCAAGAGTACTGCATTGCGCTGCCTGGCTGGACTGGAGGAGGTCACCGAAGGCCAGATTTTCATTGGCGACCGGATGGTGAACGACGTCCCCCCAAAGGATCGCAACATCGCTATGGTGTTCCAGAGCTACGCTCTGTACCCCCACATGTCGGTCTACGACAACATGGCCTTTGGTCTCAAGCTGCGCAAGACTCCCAAGGACGAGATTGTGCGCCGGGTGCAGGAAGCGGCCACGATCCTGGGCATCGAGATGCTGCTCGACCGCAAGCCCAAGCAGCTGTCCGGTGGTCAGCGCCAGCGCGTCGCCCTGGGGCGGGCCATTGTGCGCGAACCGGCGGTGTTCCTCCTGGACGAGCCACTCTCCAACCTGGACGCCAAGCTGCGGGTGCAGACCCGCGCCGAGCTGATCCGGCTCCACCAACGCCTGGGCACCACCTTCATCTACGTGACCCACGACCAGATAGAGGCGATGACCATGGCGGATCGCATCGTCGTGCTCAAAGACGGCCTCTTGCAGCAGGTCGACACGCCCCAGTGTCTGTACGACTATCCTAACAATATCTTTGTGGCCGGCTTCATTGGCTCACCCAGCATGAACTTCTTCGACGCCACGCTAACGGGATCGGGCGACGACCTGACCATCGACGCTGGTGCGGTCCGCATTAAGGTGACAGACAAGATCAAGTCCCGGCTGGATGACGGCAAGGCGGGCGATAAGATCATCTGTGGCATCCGTCCCGAAGACATCTACGATCCCCAGTTCGTGCCGGCGGGTGTGAACGTGTTCGGTGTGGAATCGACAGTCGACGTGACCGAGCTGATGGGCAACGAGATCTTCCTCTACCTGATGGTCGGGGATCAGCCGTACGCTGCCCGGGTCGATCCCCGGTGCTGTTTCAAAGCCGGGGACACCATCAAGATGGCCTTCGATATCGACAACGTCCACCTGTTTGACGCTGAGGCGGAAGGCCAGCCAACGATCCTGAAAGGCACGTCGTAGTTGACCGGCGTTTCCAGGCGATCTGGTCACATTTGCAGAGCCATTGCAAAAGAGCCCCTGGCTTCTCATAGAAGCCAGGGGCCGTTCCCAAGCCGCCCTGCACTCCCGTGCTACGACGCCGGTTCGGCAGGCACTAGGAAGAAGTTCACCCCAACGGTGCCCGCACCAGTATGCACGCCCAGGACCAGGGAGAAGCTGGCTGGTCAAGACCTGGCAGCAATCATAGGATTGGGTAACCGCCTGTAGCATCTCCCTGGCTCGCTCAGGCGCGTCCCCGTGGGTTATGCCCACCTTGATGGGACCTTCGGCCACCCCCCGTT
>JAUVRU010000446.1 GCA_030597485.1 Anaerolineae bacterium | reverse complement strand
CGCGGTGCTGGGCCAGGGACGTATCACTCAAATCGGGAGACCCGACGACATCTACGATCGGCCGGCAACGACGTTCGTGGCCCAGCTGGTGGGCACGCCCCGGATCAACCTGGTGGATGCCAGTCGCGAGGACGGTACGCTGGTCGTCGACGACAGCCCCATTCGCCTGCCTGTCCCCAAGGGGGATGGACTGCCGGCCAAGTTTACGCTGGGGGTACGCCCCGAGCACGTGCAGCCCCAGAGCGAGGGAGAGTTCTCTGGCGAAGTGATCCTGCTGGAGCCACTGGGCGTGGAGACGATTTTGCACATCAAGTCAGGCAAGAAAACGCTGCTGAGCACAATGGCTGGCGCAGTTCCGTACGGGATTGGCGACCAGATGCGCTTCGACATCGTGCGCGGTTACCTGCACTATTTCGACGTGGACGGCAAGCGGATTGAGGTGTGAAATATCAAATTACAAATGGCAAATGACAAATATCAAGTGACGAATACCAAATGACAAATGTCGAGTGACGGATATCAAATTCTGCTTCGGGCGAAACCTCATGCGAGCATTCGCGTTCTGGGGGCAAGCTTCTCTTTCTTGAGATTGGTGTTTGATTTCTGCCAAAGGAGGTAATCATGTCAAGACCAGTTACCCTGTTCACCGGACAGTGGGCCGACCTGACCCTGGAGACGCTGGCGCAAAAAGTCGGCGAGTGGGGATTCGATGGGCTGGAGCTCGCCTGCTGGGGTGACCACTTCGAGGTTGACAAAGCTCTGAGCGATGATGGCTATGTCCAGAGTCGCTGGGATATCCTCAACAAGTACAGTCTGAAGGGTCTTGCCATCAGCAGCCACCTGGTGGGCCAATGTGTGTGCGATGCAATTGACAAGCGTCATCAGCGAATTCTGTCGCCCCGGTTGTGGGGAGACGGCGACCCCGAAGGGGTGAGGCAACGCTGTGCCCAGGAAATGATGGACACTGCTCGAGCGGCCAGGCTGCTGGGCGTGGACGTTGTCAATGGCTTCACCGGCAGCAGTGTGTGGGGCATGTTCTACTTCTTCCCCCCCACCACGCAGGAAGACATTGATGCCGGCTACCAGGACTTCGCCGACCGCTGGCTGCCCATCTTGGACGTGTTCAAGGAACAAGGAGTCAAGTTTGGGCTGGAGGTGCATCCGACCGAGATTGCCTACGATATCATCACCTCCCATCGGGCGTTGGAGGCGGTGAAAAACCATCCCCGTTTCGGTTTCAATTTCGACCCGAGCCACTTCATACACCAGTTCCTGGACCCGGTGGCCTTCATCGAGGAGTTCCCTGACAGGATCTTCCACGCTCACGTCAGGGACTCGCGAGTGCAGCTGACGCGACGCAACGGCATCCTTTCTTCGCACCTGGACTTCGGCGACCCGCGACGTGGATGGGACTTTGTCTCACCAGGGCGGGGTGACGTCAAGTGGGATCCGATCATCCGGGCTTTCAACCGGATAGGGTACCAGGGCCCGTTGTCTATCGAGTGGGAGGACAGCGGAATGGACCGCGACTGGGGGGCACCGGAAGCGTTGGCCATGATCCGGCAACAAGACTTCACCGCGTCGGTGGTGGCTTTTGACGCCGCGTTCGGATCAGACTGAGGAGGATTGGTATCATGGGCGAGCAGAGTTTCACCGCTATGGCGGGCGCGAAGGCCGAAGGCGAGGTGCCTCATCTCGGCATCGGCATGCTGGGTTATGCCTTCATGGGCAAGGCTCACAGCAATGCGTTCACGAAAATTCCTTATATCATGTACCCGCCGCCAGCGATTCCCGATCTGGTGGCTATCTGTGGCCGCAATCAGGAGGCGGTTGCTGAGGCAGCCCGGCGCTATGGTTACCAGCGGTACTACACTGACTGGCGCGAGATGCTGAAGGACGACGACATCCAGATTTTCGACAACGGCACGCCGCCTGATATGCACGCCGAACCGTCCATCGCCTTCGCGCGGGCCGGCAAACACATATTGTGTGAAAAGCCGATGGCTCGCAATGGCGAAGAGGCCGGGCGAATGCGGGACGAGGTCGAAAAGACGGGCGTCAAGAACATGATCGGATTCAACTACCGATTCGTGCCGGCGATTCGCCAGATGCGTGAGCTGATCCAAAGCGGCGCGTTGGGGCGGATTTATCACTATCGGGCGATCTATCTGCAGGAGTGGGTGATGCCCCACTACAACTTGCCGCTGATCTGGCGACTGGACAAGGAGGTTGCCGGGAATGGGGTGTTGGGTTGCCTGGGCGCTCATATCATTGACCTGGGCCGCTACCTGGTGGGCGAGATAGGCAGCGTGGCGGCCACCACACGCACGTTCGTGACCGAGCGTGACTTGCCTGATGGAAGCGGCAAGGCCAAAGTGGAGGTAGATGACGCGTTCGCCACCGTGGTCGAGTTCGAGAACGGTGCCATTGGCACCATCGAGGCCACCCGCTTTGGTGCCGGCCGCAAGAACCACCAGGTGCTGGAGGTCAACGGCGAGAAGGGGAGCATTTGCTTCGATCTGGAGCGCCTGAACGAGTTGCAGGTTTTCTGGGTGGATGACGAGCCCAAAGAGACGCAAGGCTTCCATAATGTGCTGGTCACCGAGGGCTATCACCCGTGGATCGAGAATTGGTGGCCGCATGGGCACATCATCGGGTGGGAACACAGCTTCGTCCACGAGATCACGCATTTCCTGGATTGCATTGCCAACGATAAGGACGTGGCGCCCCTGGGCGCTACCTTCGAGGATGGCTACCGAACGGCGGTCATCTGCGACGCCATCCTGGAGTCGGCGGCTGCCAGGAAGCACATCGACATCAAATACTGACGATATCCAGGTCGAGACTTCGGAAGTCTTGGCCCACGGGGGTGTGAGAGGGACTATGAAGAAGATACGTTTTCGGCGACTGATCCGTGGTGCTGTTGTCATCGTAGTGCTGCAGGTGTTGAGGCTCATTCTGGTGCAGGTGTTGCCCGATACAGCAGCCAACGCGGCTTCCTTCCTCACGGTGTTCTTGTCCATTCTGATGGTGTACATTTTTCTCATAGCCTTTGCGGCCGATAACCTGGGTGGCAATCTCGGGCGGCTGGATACGCGCCGCCTTCACATCCAGGACGGTCCTAATGCAGTCTCCCGGATACTCCCCACATTGGGGGCGCCAACGTGGATTCCAGGAGACTGAATGTTG
>JAUVRU010000345.1 GCA_030597485.1 Anaerolineae bacterium | reverse complement strand
CACTCCCACTATCCCCACCTGGTCGCGCAGCATATCCCATACCATTGCCAGGCGCTTGCCCCAGTCAACCGTCGTAGCCAGCTGACTGGCAGGCACACTCAGACTCTCAGCAAACACACTGCCGGTCAGGTGATCCACGAAGCCCTGCCATGTGTTCGAATAGAGGGTGAGTGTTTGGGTGTCACTCAGTGCCAGGGTGGTATAGGGCACAAACGGCGCCCGCAGAGGCAGGTAGAGATACAGAAGCAGAGGAGCTACCACGCCGACCGCCAATCCCAGACCCGTGCTCGCCCGTCGTGCCCGGGATGGCGTCCGGCGGTCGGTCGAGCCCGGGCGATGCCGGCGGCGGGCCAACCATACAAAGGCCAGCATGCCGGGCAGCAACAGCAGCATCGTGCGGTGGTGGGTCAGGCTGAAACCGTACGTCACGGCCAGGGCCAGGCCGCGGCCCAATCTGAAGGGGCCATCCATCAACCGGAGCAGGAGCAGCAGGACCAGAACCACGAAGAAGGCGTTGAACGAGTAGACCTCAGCGATGACAGCCTGACTCCAGAAAGCCTGCCCGACGGCGAAGGTGGCGGTCGCCGAGGCAGCTGCCAAGCGGGCTGGCCCTGAACTCAGGCGGGGCGCCCCCTCTCGCACGACGCGCAGTGCCAGCGGGTAGCTCAAGCCAACAGCCAATGCCGCCCACAGCGCTGAGAAGAGATTCATGCGGTGGGCAACATCGCCAAGGGGTAAAACGTGGCTCCACATCCAGCCCAATATCACGTAGAGGGGATAGCCGGTGGGATGGGCGATGCCCAGGATACGGGGCACGAATTGGAATTCTCCCCCATCGCCAAAGACAACGGAAGGGGCACAGGTGACCACATACAGTGCACCGCTGGCGACTCCCATCGCCAGAGCGATGAGCGCGGTCAGTATTGCATCGGCTCTACCTGACGAGAAGAGATGCGAGGAACGGATACGGCTGGTCACAACAGGAGATTATACCACCGGGGTCCACCCCAGCCAACTACTTGGATGGCTTCACACACAGACAGCCATCCAGCCAGGTCCAGCCCCAACACCAGGAGAATGGGTAGTACGATATTGATCATACGGGCAGCCTGCAACTGTCCAGTGGCTGGAAACGCACTTGGCACGTCTGCTCCCGGAGCCGAGTCGGGAGCGGCCGGCACGGCCTGGGATGATACCGAATCGACCCCAGTCGGCGTTTGCTCCACTGTAGCCGGACCGGATACAGCCGGAGTCTCTTCCGGCGAGACGCTGCTGGCCTCTGCCGGGATGGATCGCGTGACCCATCACGCCCAGGTCCTGATCATCACCGGCTCCAGCTTCGGGGCTCGGGGTCGCCATCGTCTCCTACAGGCGGTGCCTATCGAACAGCCTGGCTGACCCTGATTGACACCATCCCGTCCAGTCCCATCCCATCGAGATTCGTTACCCAACACCTGAAGGGGTGGTACATCTTAACCGAATACGACTGGTACATTCACGTGCGAATATTGACACCTCCAACGGGTGGCTTTCCCCGGCACCAAACCAAGACCCCTGCACACCCCACTCATTGTCTGGCGTGAGGGTGGGAATGTTGCGCACGTGGGTGGCTGGGCCGGATCAATATTCACGGTCACATGGAAGTTGTTGCCATAGGTCACCGGGATACTGGACTGGTTGCGCATCGTCACCTTCACCGTGTTGCCACCGCCTTGATTGTGTGTCAGCGTGATGCTGTCCACCGCCAGCTCCGGCGCGGGCGGCACCGGTCTGGGTGTCGGCGTCGGGCCCGGCACCGGCTATGGCGTCGGCCCCGGCTGGGTCTGGATACCTTTCAGGACGAGCGGCAAGTGCACCATGTGGTAGGGTTCCCTGACCGTGAAAGCGAAGGCCTGCGAGCTGGGACCGACGTTGCCGGCTCGATCCGTCGCCCACACTGTCCAGGTGTAGAAGCCAGTGACCAAATTGACAACCGCCGTGTTTCCGGTGACCTCCAGCGGCGTCTGACCGCTGATGCTGAGAGTGTAGGTCCGAGTTACCGACAATTCAGGTCCAGAGGTTGTGTCGCTAATCACCGCCAGCCAGTTGAGGGTAAGGCGATGGGTGCTAGTCACCGCTCCGTCGGCAGGAGAGACCAGGGTAGGCGCAGCCGGCGGCCGGGTATCCACCCGCACCCACCAGGCGGGTGTGGCGTACCCCAGGGTGAGGCCGTGGCTGTCCACCGCCTGCACCGTCCAGTCGTAGCGTCCATCCGCCAGCGGGGAGGTAAACGACATCGAAGTCGTGGGCGCCAGCACGTCATAGAATGCACCGTTGATGTCGACCGTGTAGGTCACCGTGTCGGCACTGGGCGACCAGGTGAAAACCACGTCCAGATCATTGGTGAAACTCTGATGCGGCGGGCTTTGCAGGGTGGGAACATCGGGCGGATTGGCGTCCAGCGCGAAGGCGATAGGATGGCTGAAATCGGACGCGTTGGCCGCCGCGTCAACAGCCCGCACCCGCCACGTGTACACGCCATCAGCGCCCAGGCTGTGCACGGTGGAGGTGAAGGCACCAGCATCGATCGAGTAGCTCTGGGTAGGGCCGGTGACCACCACCTGGTAGCTGACCACACCCGAGGTCTCGTCGATTGAGGCGTGCCAGGTGAAAGGCACCGGCTTGGCCAGCAGCAGGGCAGCGGTATAGGGATACGTAGGCACGGGCACGGTGGGCGCAGTCGTGTCCACAGTGAAGACCCAGGTATCGGTGATGCCGCTGGTCCGGGCGAAATTGTCTATGGCCTCCACAGTCCAGGTGTACACCCCGTCGCCCAGCTGGGTAGGACTGATCACCGGACCCGGCCCGGCGTCGGCAATGCTGTATGTGTTGTGCGTGCTCCCCGTCAGGTGCAGCGTGTAGCTCACTGTCTCCTCGGTACGTGACCAGGTGAAGGTGATGGTATCCGTGTTGGTCAACGTCCCATCGGCGGGAGCCATCAGGAACGGATTGTCAGGCGGGCGCGCGTCCGCGGCAAAGGTTGCCGGGCCACCCGGTGCCGGCCCGTTGCCGGCGCCATCGACGGCCCACACAGTCCAGGTATACGTCCCATCCGGAGTGATTGTGAGCGATGGAGTGGAGGTGAGTGGTGCCGACACGGTCACAGCCTCAACCTGGCTGCCGCCGCTGTCAGTCACCACGGCGGTGTAGCTGACCACGCCCGACAGGGTGTCGTCGGACGCCTGCCACACCAAGGTGATAGGCGTGGTATAGGTCAATGCCACCCCACCCGTGGGCGTGATGGGGGTGGGCGCCGTGGGCGGCGTCATATCAATCAATACCTGCCAGGTGTCGGTGTAAGCCCCGGCATTGCCGGCCTGGTCGTGAGCCCTGACCGTCCAGGTATACATGCCGTCCCCCGGCAACGACAGGGTCGCTAGGTCGCTCAACGCCGTATGTAGCGTCCCGCTGGCGTTCAGCGTGTAGCTGAAGACGCCGGATAACGCGTCCTGCGCCGGGGTCCAATCGAAGGCGACGGTAGTGGTAGCCAACACTGTGCCGCTGAGCGGCGCCGTGAGACTGGGAGTGGTGGGCGGCGTCGTGTCAACGGTGAACACCCTGGTGGCGGCCAGGTCACTGGCCCGGTTGAATTGGTCAATGGCACGCACTGTCCAGGTATACATCCCATCCTGGCCCAGGACCGTGGGGCTGTACGTGTCCGTGACCGTATAAGCCGCGTCAGCGATGTGGAGGGTGTAGGTCGTCACCGGCGGCACGTTGACGTCTTGCCAGCTGAAGGTGATGGCATGGGT
>JAUVRU010000162.1 GCA_030597485.1 Anaerolineae bacterium | reverse complement strand
AGTCTGGCGCCAGCGGTTTCTCAGGGACGGCCACGTCCGTCCATTACCCTTGTACCCGGACGATAGGCAGCGTGAACAAGGCGTGGGGCACGATCAGTACATCCAGGTCAGAGTGGCCGAGGTCGGCCACGGCAGTGTGAAGAGCCTCGTTCATGTCAGCGGCCGGAATCATGTGCAGCTCGCGCACCACCTCTGGGTGTTCGGCACCAACGATGATGACGGGGTTGTCGGCCAGGACCTTTGCCATGAAGAAGGCCCGCTGCGCGCCGGGCGGGTAGCCGTCGCGGCGTAAGTCAGAAAGCAGCTGGTGCATATCTGTTGCCCGTTTCATGGTCTCGTAGTAGTGCTGTTCGCCAGCGCCGTGGCCCACCCCCTCCGGGCACGACGCGGGCACGATGAGGCATCCGCCTGGTCTGACAACGGAAGTGGGAGCCAGGTACAAGTAGCTGGCGGCACGGGTTGCCTGATACAGGTTCTGATCCTTGGGGAACCCAACGCCAGCCACGGCCACATCATACTGGCGTGGAATGGGGACTTCATACAGATCCCTGGCCACCGCCACCAGCTCCAAGAAGGCCGGCTCCGGTTGCCCGGCGCGAACGGCCACGACCTGTTTGTTGTCGTCCAACACGACATTCAGGATGAAACTGAGGCCACCGCGCTGGGCCACCTCGGTCAACGCTTCGTGAAAGGGATTTCCATCCACCTTGCCCAGTCGCGTGCCGGGATGGTCCGCCATCTGGGGGCCGTGGGTATACGCGATGGTTGCCTCGCCAGCTGCCCCCACGGCCAGGGTCTTGCGTCCACCGGAGTAGCCGGCAAAAAGGTGAGGCTCAACCATGCCGGTGGTCACTACCAGGTCTGCTTCGTGAACAAGACGGCTTATCAATACAGGGACGCCCGATTCGGTGGTACCCAAGTTCGCCAGGGCGTCCGGGCTCTGAGGAGTGTTGTCCACCACACGGTAGCGATCCACCACCGCTTGACCCAGCTTGGCCACTTTCTCGGCGGCCGTGCTGGGCCGGTGCATGCCGGTGCCGCACAGGAGAGTGATGTCCCTGTCCTCAACGCCGGCCGCTTCCAGTTCAGCCAGGAGTGGCGGAACCAACAGATGATCGGGACAGACGCGGGTAACGTCAGTGAAAATGAGACATACCTTGTCACCCGGCTTCGCCAGCTGCCGCAGTGGCGGGTTGTTCACCGGACGCGCCAGCGCTCGCCGGACGGCGTCGGGCACATCGACAAGAATGGGTAGTCGTTTGGACTCAACCACCGTGCCCCGCATGCCGGGCAACAGGTCAAAGGTAAGTTGGCTTTTGCCAAAGGGAACGGAGTACATTCTTTCGCCTCCCAGAATTGGGACCCACACCGGGTGAGGTGTCTTGCCTCCAGGCCACGCGCTCTCTAAGCAGATATGTTATTTCGGTCGATCACAGCGGCGCCAGTCAGACGCGAACGAGATTTGATCTCCATCGTGTCGCGCGTGGGGATGTGCTCAGTCACCATGACGATGGTCCTCAGCCCGGCGTCGAGCGCTTCAAAGGCCGCGAGGCTTCATGCCCTTCGCAGGCTGGTCTGTTCCAGCCCATCCACCGGGATGTTCCGCCCGTTGATCCAACTGGCGCGTGGTGAGGCCAGGAAGGCGACAACCTGCGCTACTTCCTCCGGCTTTCCCAGTCGCCCCATAGGGTAGACCTCTGCCAGATACGCGTCAAAGAACTCGGGGCGCGCCTGCCGGATGCGGTCCCAGCCGCTGTCAGGCCATATCGTCGATCCGGGAGACACGGTGTTGACGCGTATGTTCTCATGCACCAGGTCGAGCGCCAGCCGCTCGGTCAGGTACACGATCGTGGCTTTGGATGCGCTGTAGTGCGTCGCCACCTGCACCTTGGGGTGCCAGCCCGCGCTGGAACCGATATTGACGATGGCACCTCCGCCGCTTCGCCGCATATGCGGCACGACCAGCCGGATCAGACGAATGACCTGAAAGATGTTTGTCTCGAACGTCCACCGCCAGTCTTCATCCGTGGATTCCAGCAGGCTGCTGGTGCGAACGCCTCCCGCGTTGTTGACCAGAATGTCTATCCTCCCCAACTCCGCGCTGGTCCGGTCGACAAGCCGCGCGGCGTCTGCCGGATCGGTGACATCAGCCTGAACGGCAACCACCGGCACCCCCCGGTCGCGCAGCTCGTCAGCGGCCACCTCCAGAGCGTCGGAATTGCGCCCGCAAATCCCCAGAGGGCAGCCCTCACTGGCAAGCACCCGAGCGGTGTGCAGTCCAATTCCTCGGCTGGCGCCAGTGATCAACGCCACTTTGTCACTTAGATTCAGGTCCATAACAGTCTGCTCACCTCTGGCCGATGTCCACGACAATACCCTGCCTGATCCCACTTCGCGGTGCAATCAGAGATCTAGTCAGTCAAGAAGTCCTGACGCGGCGGGCTGAAGATCTCATAAGTGACCGTATCTTCCAACATCGTACCCCCGTGGGGCACGTTGGAAGGAACATGCACCACGTCACCGGGATGCAAGATCCGCCGATCGCCGGCTGACTCAAACTCAATGACCCCCGAGACGATAATGAGTATCTGCTCGTGAGAATGGTTGTGCTGGGCGACAACAGCCCCTTTGGCCAGATGGAACTGCGTTACCATCGCCTTTTCCCCACTGACCACACGTCGCCCAATCTGAGGGGTCACCTCGAACTGGGGTACATCGTCCCATCTGTAAAAGTTGGTTACTGCCATGCTGCTGCTCCTTCTCGCGCTGTCCGGTCGAGTATCCTGTTTCGTCCCGCGTTGAACCCGGTCGTCCTCGTACGGATCTCTGTCACTTCAGATCCCACACGGAGTCAGCTACGGGCCCCTTGCCCCCACACCTATCCACGTCAAGGCACATCACGCAGCCGGCTTCCAGCTCCGTCACGTACAAAGAGCCGTTCCAGAATGCCAGGTTGGTGGGAAGGAGCCCACCGGTGGGCAGCTCAGCCAAGAGGCTGCCTGCCGGGTCCAACACGGCCACCACCCCCTTGCCGAAGTGGGCTGCGTATAGGTTCCCCTCCACATCCAATGTCAGGCCAACCGGTCCGATGCCACCACACAGATCAGCAAAGATCTCTTGGGACCGGGCGTGTCCGCGCTCATCCAACGTGAAGCGATGAATCCGGCTGGCGAACGTCTCGGCCAGGTACAAACACTGACCGTCGGCCGAGATGCACAGCTTGGTGGGAAAGGCCAAACCCTCGGCGAAGATCTCCGTGGTACCGTCGGGACGCAGCAGATAAACCCGGCCGGAAGGGTCCACCGGATGAAATCCATCCGCGTCGCTGAAGTAGAAGTTTCCTTTGGCGTCGAAAGCGCACCCATTGGGGCCCAGGAACGGATTGCCCTGGTGACCATCGGCGGTTACCGTGACTGCGCCCTCTGGGGAGACGTCCAGCACAGCCTTGCGCCCCGTGCCACAGACAGCCAGATGTCCGTCAGCCCCGAGGCAGGCTCCGGCCGGCATTCCGCCCGTGTCCGCGAAATCAGTCACCTCGCCCTCGGGTGTGACCCGGCGGACGGTTCCCACGGCCCAGTCCACCACGAACAGGTCGCCCTGCCCCCCGTTGGAACAAGGCCCATCAGGACAGGCAAAACCGGTGGCAAAGACAGCTGCGTTTGCCTTCCATTGGTTCCTCTCTCCTCCCACATCGGGCGGGGCTGCCGTCTTCGCCGAAGCACCCGGGCCAGGCATCGGGCAGGGGAGATTGAAAGGTGCATCCAAAGCCTCAACCTGCCCATCCACCATGAACGAATGAATCTGCCCCTCCGGAGAACTTATCTGTCCCAAATGCAGGCAAGGCGGGTACGCTTCCACGTCCGGGATGAACCCTTCCTGGTACCGTTCCGGCGCGTAAGAGGCGGCCACCACATCGGCCACCAACAAGGTGTGATCCCCGGTCAAGTAGCTGGCGTTCAAGCGACACTCGAGAAAGGCCCGACACCGCTTGATCGAGAGCACGTCCAGGCGTTGTGATGGACTATACTCGAATCCCAGGATACCCCGCTTGTACACGCCGGCCGGATAGCGGTAGGAGGCCCTGACCAGATCAGCTGACAGGTCGTGACCAGGGAGATTGACCACAAACTGCTTCTCTCGCTCGATATTGACCAGGCTGTGCTGCCTGCGGGGCGTGGTGAGCAGCGCCAGGGATACCATGGGTGGCATAGCCGAAATCGGCGCGCACCAGGCAAAGGGTGCGACGTGCACTGTCCCGTCCCGGTTGCGGGTGGTGACCAGGACCGGGCGAGTGGGCCGGAAAAAGGTGATACAGCTCCAAAGGTCTTCCGCAGACAAAGGGGTTTTGTCGGTGTCCAATCTATTCCTCCAGAAATTGTTAGAAACGTGTTCGTCCCCGCAACTGGGGATCCCACAAGTCCCTGAGCCCGTCGCCCAGGAACATGAAACCGGCTACGGTAACCGCAATCGCTATTCCAGGAAAGGTGGGGATCCACCAATAGGAGGCAATGAAGACCCGCCCCTGAGAGATCATCAGACCCCATTCGGGCATGGGCGGCCTGGCCCCCAATTGCACGAAGCTGAGGGCGGCAGTGCTCAGAATCGCCGCCCCTGCATCGGTTGCGAACTGGACGACAATCGGCGCCATGCAATTGGGCAACACGTGACGGAACATGATTCGCCCGTCACCGGCTCCCATACCGCGCGCCGCCTCCACGAATGGCATGGTCTTGACCGACAACACCTGCCCTCTTAGCAGGCGGGCATAGCGCGGCCACCAGGCAATGCCGATTGCCAGAACAGCGTTCTGAATGCTGGGCCCCAAGGCAGCCACGATGGCCATGGCCAACAGGAACGACGGGAAGGCGAAGAAGATGTCAGCCACGCGCATGATGGATTCATCCACCAGCCCGCCCCGGTAGCCAGCGATGATCCCCAGCACGATGCCCACTGACCCCGCAATCACCAGCACCTGGACCGCCACCTGGAAAGAGATACGGGTTCCCATAACCACCCGACTGAACACATCACGGCCCAGTTCGTCGGTGCCAAACAGATGCTCCCGACCGGGCGGCGTGAACTTTTGTGACACGTCTATGGCCAGATGGTCATAGGGGCTGATCAGCGGCGCAAATATGGCCACCAGCGTGATGACAACCAGGAGCACCATGCCGATCATAGCGCCAACATTTCGGGTGGCCCGTTTGAAAAAAGAAGGTGGCTTGCGCACCCCATCAACAACTGCGCCCGGTTCGGGCGCGACACGGTTCTTGCCAAGCAATCTCGTCATCCGATGCGCCCAGCGCAACGCGGGCAGGGGCCTGCACAGATCAGTAGGTTATCCGCGGATCCAGAAACAGGTAGGTGAGGTCCACGGCCAGGTTGATAAAGACGAACACAAACGAAGTAAACAGAGTGACACCCTGAACGGCGGGGAAGTCCAGGTTGACAATGCAGCGCACGGCATACGACCCGATGCCTGGCCACGAAAAAATGCACTCAACCAGAAACACCCAGGCGATGAGATAGCCTAGCTGCAGTCCGATGATCGTCACCACGGGTACCATCGCATTCTTCATGGCGTGTCTTCCCAGAACGGTGATACCGGACAGCCCCTTGGACCTGGCTGTCCTGATATAGTCCTGGTGCATGACCTCCATCAGGCTGGAGCGGGTCATACGGGTGATGATGGCAATGTTGGCCAGCGCCAGGGTAACACCGGGAAGCACCAGATGCCACAGGGCATCCCGGAAAACGTCTAGCTGACCAGCCAGCAAGCTGTCGATCAAGAAGAGTCCGGTGACAGTGGGGGGGGATAGGTACAGTATGCCCCGCCGGCCTCCGTCGGGGAGCCAGTCCAGCTTCCAATAGAACACCAGCTGCATCAACAGGGCCAGCCGGCAGGCTGGCCT
>JAUVRU010000321.1 GCA_030597485.1 Anaerolineae bacterium | reverse complement strand
CATCCCGCAGGGCAGCAGCGACGGCAGCAAGTTGACCCGGGGGCACAGCGCCCAGGAATTGAAGGGGAAGAGGAACCGACGCAGGGCGTGTCCAGCGGACAGTGTGAGGCGGCGCGGCCGACTGCAGAGCGCGCTGCAAGGCAGCCAGTGCCACCCTAGCCTGGGCAGGCAGCTCAATGGCCACAAAGCAACGAATACCTGCCATAGCAGCCCTTTGAAGGGGGAGTGGGGCGGCGCCGGGTAACCGCGCCGCCCCCGAAACATAAGATCGCTTCGCTACGCGGAGCGAGAATGGAGGACAGGAACACACGTCAAGCCGTAATCGGTTCCTCCAGCTCGCGGCTGCTCTGCCGATAGGCCCAGACAAATGCAGCCACCAGCGCCAGCACGACCAACCAGCCTACCACGCCCAGACCGTACTTGTACTGCACTATGATGGGGGCGATGATGACCGCTACCAGGTTAACTACCTTGATCATCGGGTTGAGAGCCGGGCCGGCAGTGTCCTTGAGGGGATCACCTACGGTGTCACCCACCACCGCTGCCTTGTGACGCTCCGAGGTCTTGCCCATGTTGTTGGCCGGATCACGGGGCTCATCTTCAATGAGCTTCTTGGCATTGTCCCAGGCACCGCCAGCATTGGACATGAAGACCGCCAGTAGCTGGCCGGACAGGATGACGCCTACCAAGAAGCCGCCCAACGCCTCCACCTGAAACACGAGGCCGACGATAACTGGAGATATGACCGCCATCAACGCCAGCGGGACCATCTCCTTCTGAGCGGCCTCAGTGGAGATGGAAACGGCGCGCGCATAGTCCGGCTTGACCTTGCCTTCCATCAGGCCAGGTATCTTGAACTGGCGACGTACTTCAGTGACCATCTGCCCGGCCGCACGGGTCACGGCCTTGATGGCGAACGATGAGAATAGCCAGGGCAAGGCACCACCGATCAGCATTCCAACAAAGACCTGGGGCTGTGACACCCGGATGCCGTTAGCCAGCGCGGTGGGGTCCACGATGCCCACGTCGGTGATGTAAGCACCGAACAATGAAACGGCCGCGATGACCGCTGAGCCGATGGCGATTCCCTTGGTGATGGCCTTGGTGGTGTTGCCCACCGAGTCCAGGTCGGCCATGATCTGGCGGGCGCGATCATCCATCCCCGCCATCTCGCCGATGCCGTTGGCATTGTCGCAGATAGGGCCAAACGAGTCCATGGCCACGTTGTTGCCGGTCAGCGTCAGCATGCCAATACCGGTCATAGCGACGCCATACAGAATGAAGGAAACCTGATCGAAGCCAGTAGAGTAGCCCGGAATGTTGCCAAAGATGACGATGGCAGAAAAAATGGTGGCGGCGATCACCAGAGCAGCCCAGACGGTCGATTCGTAACCCACCGCCAATCCCGACATGATGAGGGTAGCCGGGCCGCCGTCAGCGCTTTTCTTGATCTCCTGCACAGGTGCCGCCTCGGTGCCGGTGAAGTAGTCGGTCAGCCGATCGATGACGATGGCCAATAGCACCCCCACCGCGGTGGCCAGGAAGGGACGCCACCAGCCCCCCGGCATGTCTCGCATGTACCCAAAGGCTACGAAGCCAAATAGAACAGTGGAAATGGCGGCCGAGGTCAGGAAGCCACGGAAGATAGCGCTCATCGCTTCGGGAGCGCCCCCCTCCTTGCCCCCTTTCACCCGATACGTGCCGATGATAGAGGCCAGCACACCGATGCCGCGTACCAGCAAGGGGTACACGATCCAGTTCATGTGGCCGGTGATGCGCACCAGCGCCAGGCCAAGAATCAGAGCGGAGACAATGGTGACCTCGTAACTCTCAAAGATGTCAGCCGCCATACCGGCGCAATCGCCCACGTTATCGCCCACCAGGTCAGCAATCACGGCAGCGTTACGGGGGTCGTCCTCCTCTAACCCGGCCTCCACCTTGCCCACCAGGTCAGCGCCCACGTCAGCCGCCTTGGTGAAGATGCCACCGCCCACGCGCATGAACAACGCCAGCAGCGTGCCGCCAAAGCCAAAGCCCAACAACGCGTCCGGGGCGGCCTTGCCAAGGATGATGAAGATGATGGTTCCACCGAACAACCCCAGACCATCAGTCAGCATGCCGGTGATGGTGCCAGTCCGATATGCGATACGCAGCGCATCACCAAAGCTGGTGCGCGCCGCGCTGGCCACTCGCACATTGCCTTGGACAGCCATGCGCATCCCAATCTGGCCCACTGCCAGCGAGAAGCCGGCTCCCATCAGGAAGGCAATGGCCCGGGCAAAGGCAATGATGATACGCGCGTTATCCCCAAAGGTCTCCTGCGCCTCGGGCGTGGGGCTGACAATCCACACGCTAAAGAACAGGACAACGGTCAGCACGCCGATGAAAGGCAAGATGGAGCGCATCTGCCGGGTCAGGTAGGCATTGGCACCCTCCTTGATGTACTCCCATACGTCTATCATCTGTTGGGTGCCCTTGTCTTCCTGCAAGATCTGCCGGCGCAAGAACATGGCATAAACCAGGCCCAGAATGGCGATCCCCAACACACCAAACAGGGCATACATCTCAAATTGAGTCAAGCCGTGCATAAAGTTTTGAACCTCCTCCCAGAAAAAAAGATGTCACGCTCTGTGCGTGACCGCACACAGAAAAAAACCTGCCTTGGACCGAGAGATAGGGGTATTGATGCCACGTTACATCATGAATGATGTCGCCCCCAGGCTGTCCGCCTGGGCCTCATCCAAACAACTTGCACATTGTACTTTTGGGCACAACAAATGTCAAATTCGTGCATGGATTGGGTCGTCAGATTAGCCCAGGCCAGCCAGATTCAGGTAACGTTTCACCATCTTCACCACAGCCATTCGCCAGGGTTTCTCTCCCTTTCTCAGCGACCGCTCAGGCGCGTGCGGCGCCTTTCCGGAAGAGAAAGATGTATTCGTGTTTGAAGACGTAGAACCCGCCGGCCAGCGCCCGATAGCGCCACAGTTCCTTCTGGGCCCGCTTGCTGGCCGTATCCTCGAAATTCTTGACGACGATGCTTTTCAGGGAGAAACCTCGTGCCAGCACCTCATTCATCGCCAGGAAGCCGAGCGGAATCCATTCCCCCCGGGCGTATTTGTCGGCGATGACCAACACCAGATATCGGCCCTCGTCCAGCACCGCGCCTGCTTTCTCCACAATCAACCCCAACCTCTCCATATAGTCATCCACAGAGGTGGCATTGGAGAGGTCACCGGGATCATGGCTGAACCTGATGATGTCGAAATAGGGCGGGTGCATGATGATCAGCTGGACCGAGCGCTGATCGTGATGTGCCAGCAGGGCCCGGTAATCAACCGCCCCGCTGTCGGCGGTGGTAATCTGGGTGACGACCTGGTGCTCGTTCGGCTCCGATGCCACCAGGCGGCGCGTCTGCTCGGCCATGGCGGCTTGCAGTTCAATGCCAATCGTGTGTCGACCCAACCGCTGCCCTTCGATGAGCGTAGTGCCGGCACCGGCAAAGGTGTCCAGTACCCACTCTCCCCTTTTTGTGTAGCGGCGTATCATCTGGTTGGGTATCTGGGGGATGAAGTTACCCCAGTAGCCGGCCGTGTGGACCCCTGAGTTGTCGCGGCGATCCACGATCCACAGGCTGTCGGTGTAGATATCCGAGTACTCTTTCCAGCGGTTGAGATTGATGTCGCTGACGCCGTCGGTCCTGACCTGGGTGATGCTTTTCTCCAGCCGTTCCAGGTAGTAGCGAGCGCGTTCGAGGGTACGCGAGGCGGCAATCTGATCCAACTGACCGCGGAGGTAGTCTGTGCCAAACACAACCATGTTGTCGCTGGCAGGGCCTGAAGGCACTCCCTCACCAGCAAGCAGGCGTTGCTTCAGGTCAACGGTGGCCCGGCGCATAGCCTGCATCGAGTCGACCGACTTCACCCTGTCGAGCAGGCCGAGGAGCAGGGTTTGGTCGAGACGCAAGACCTCATCGTCCTCAAACGTTGT
>JAUVRU010000173.1 GCA_030597485.1 Anaerolineae bacterium | reverse complement strand
GTTGAACACGTTGGCGTGATAATAGCCAAAATAGGTCAGATCGAACGCCAGGTGATAGATGACGATCAGCGCGATGGCCAGGCCGCGCAGGGCGTCTACCTCCCAATAGCGCCGGCTACTTCCTTTGTGGAGTAGCAGCAGGAACAATCCGGCCTTTTGAAGCACAGTCCTCTTTCTATTGAGCTGAGATTTCTTGTTCTGACTGACCTCAGATGTGCTATTGGCCGGGGCTAGGTCTGGCCTGGGGCACTGGGGGGCGGGCTGCCGTCTGACGGTGGCGCAGTAACGCGCCGGGTTTGGTCAGCAAGATGAAGACCCATTTGACGAGAAGGATAACAGGCTTCAGCGCCCAGTCGAAGAGCTCATTCACGTTGCCCATGCCCTGGCCAATCCAACGGAAAACCGGTGCCAGTACGTGCAGGAACTCTATGCGGGCGTAAGCCACGCACAGGACGAGGGTGGCGGCCGATATGACGAACTTCTGCCAGGCCTCGAAGTGCACATGGAAGAACTCGGCCAGCAGCAGCTCCGCGCCAATGTTAAGCACCACAATGTAGGCAGCTGTGGCCAGGATGGGCTCCCACCTGATCATCCGGGTGAAGATGCCCGCCGCGAACCGCATGGTGACGATGCCAAGAGCTACGCCCAGCATCACTACCCACAACGCATCGGAAAGGGCCACCGCTGCTACCACATTGTCCAGACTAAAGGCCAAATCAGCCAACTCCACGTTGAGCACCACCATCCAGAAACTGATGCCGGCAGCGCGGGCTCGCTGTTGTGTCTCTTCCTCGCCCGGCTGGTCTGGTTGAGAGAGATGTTCAAAGGCCAGCTTGACCAGGTAGGCTGCTCCCAGGATCTTCAAGAAGGGATTTTCAATCACCCAGGAGGCCAGCACCAACATCAAGCCACGGCCCATGTAAGCTCCCAGCAGACCGACCTTCAAGGCGGCCATCTGCTGCATGCCCAGCACCCGATCTGTGGCTGGTTGTAAGAACTGCAGTGGCCCGGGATAAGGAACTGGTTGGTCGGTGGGCAGTACCGATACCAGCGCGCCCAGCACGGCTGCATTGTCTATCGAGAGGATGCCCTCCAGGAAGATGAGCTGAATGACTATTGTGATGACGCCAATCGTGTTGGTTGTGTCCACTGGTTGTTGCCCCTCTTGACCTTCCGAAGTTCGCCGGCCCCACCAGGCCACGACACCTGTCTCCGGCCGGCACCCAGAGATCGTGGCGGAAACAGACTCCGCAATTTTACCACAGTCTTGGGGCAACAAAAAATGACTGGCACCTGCTTGTTGCCCCTCAGTGGAGGGGAAGATTGTGTATCAGATTTCCCTCGACATTGAGAAATGTGAGGCGTGCGGCGATTGTGTGGACACCTGTCCTACCGAGGTGCTGGTCCTGGCCGAATCAGACGGCGGGGAAGTGGCAGAGGTTGTGGATGCCGACGAGTGTATCGGCTGGGAGTCGTGCGTGGCTGTTTGCCCGGAGAAGGAAATCACTATCACGGAAGTGTGGCGGTTTCTGGCAGCAAGTCATCATCAAAGCAGCCACGGCGGCTCGGGCCGTGGCTGCTTTCGTATCCACCAACACTCAATTGCGACTCCACCCCAGGCAGCGTCGGTGAAATTGTTGGCTGTGTGCCCACCCCGTGCTTCTGTCAGTTCACTGACAAGGTGTTCACTCCTTTGGTATGTGACTGATACCTGGAGTGCTTGTGTGTTAACGCCGTGGGTGGGCACACCTGTGGTTTATCTCAATCACCACGCTATGCACCGTCCTTTCTCCCGAAACTGGGAACCCATCTGGCAAGGTGCAATTGACTCACCTCTATCATTATTATATCATACTTTGCGGGTCATTTCAAGACAGAATCCTTGAGAATTTGCCATTGTTTTTTCGGCGCGCTTCGCAGTCGTATGTGCCGGCAGTTGCCTATATCGGCGAATACGCTGGTGTCCGCTTCTTACAAAGGGGATAATCTGCACGAGGGGTCAGACGGGACTCCTCGCTGGCCGGCCCAGATCATCCTTAGGGGGGGATTGGGGCAGGCGTTGGTGACCGCGAAATGCTGACCTGGGTAGCACAAGATCCGTGGCGATACGCTGCCAGTTGGCATGGGCGGGAGGTGGCAATGATAGAGGTTACTATTGACAGCGTTCGTGTCAGTCTGATGTCCCAGGATCGCATGGTGGTGTTGAAGGAGACTGACAGTAACCGATATCTGCCAATCTGGATTGGGCCATTTGAGGCTGATGCGATCACAATCCAGCTACAAGGCGTGCAGGTGGCTCGCCCGCTGACTCACGACTTGCTCAAGAGTCTCATCAGTGCGATGGACGTCAAGGTGTCGCATATCATGGTGAATGATCTGCGAAATAACACCTTCTTTGCCCAGATTCTGATGGATGTGGATGGCAAGGAGGTGCAGATTGACTCTCGACCCAGCGACGCTATAGCGCTGGCAGTGCGGGTGGGTGTTCCCATTTTTGTGGATGAGCAAGTTATGGACCAGGCCGCCATCGCACCGGAGGAGGAGATCGGTAGGGAGGCCACCACGGCTGAAGAAGAAGAACGCCTTGATGTCTTCCGTGACTTCGTTGAGTCCCTTGATCTTGATGACTTGGGGGAATAGCCCTCTTCTGTTTTCATCTTCTCCTCTGCACCTTATTATCAACTCGAAGAACCAATGTAGCATCTTCAATCTGATTGCTTCGCGTCCTTGCTCCGGTTGGAAGGGGAGGGCGGAGCTTAGCCAAGTAGCGAGGTGGGACTGATCGAACGATGAACGAGTCTGCTACTGGCAGCGGTCTCAACAAACAGCTGCCCCAGAACCTTGAAGCCGAAGAGGCGGTCTTGGGAGCACTATTGATCGACCCAGATGCCATTTTGCCTGTGGCCACCTTCTTGCGGGCAAGTGACTTCTACGTGCAACGGCACGGCTCGATCTTCCAGGCGATGTTTGACCTGCACGAGCGACATCAACCGGCTGATCTGGTGACGTTGACTGACGAGCTGGAGCGTCGTGACCAGCTGGCTGCTGTGGGCGGCTCTGCCTTGTTGACCAGTCTGATCAACGCAACGCCCACCAGCATCCATGTCGAGTACTATGCCCGCATCGTTGAGCGCACCGCCATACTGAGACGGCTGATCGACTCGGCTGGTCAGATTGCGAAACTGGCCTATCAAGATGTAGATGATGTGGGCGAGGTGGTGGATCAGGCTGAGTCAATCATCTTTGGCGTCTCAGAAAAACGAGTGACTCGTGATCTGGTGCCAATCCGCCAAGTGCTCGACGAGTACTACGACCGCATTGAGTACCTGAGTCAGCATCAAGGAGAGATCATTGGCATCCCTACTGGGTTGGTCGACCTGGATAAGCTGCTGGGGGGCTTTCAGCGATCGGACCTGATCATTATTGCCGGTCGTCCAGGGATGGGCAAGACCAGTCTGGCGCTGTCCATTGCCCTGCACGCTGCTCGCAAGTGGCAGAAACGTGTGGGGGTCTTCAGCCTGGAGATGAGCAGCGAACAGGTCGTGCAGCGCATGATCAGCGCTGAGACCGGCATTGACAGCCAGCGATTGCGTCTGGGAGACATCCGCGAGGACGAGTGGCCTGTCTTTGTTCAGGCTACCGGTCTACTCTCAGACACCCCAATGTATATTGATGATACACCATCCCTCTCTGCTCTGGAGATGCGCACCAAAGCCAGACGAGTCCACGCCGAGTTTGGCCTGGACTTGCTGATTGTGGACTACCTGCAACTAATGCGGGGCGAATTCCGCTCAGATGGCAACCGGGTGCAGGAGATCAGCTACATCTCTCGTTCACTGAAGTCGCTGGCCCGTGAGCTGAACATCCCCCTGGTTGCGCTCAGTCAGCTCTCGCGTGCCGTCGAGTCACGGCAGGACAAGCGGCCAATGCTCTCGGATTTGCGGGAGAGCGGTAGCATTGAGCAGGATGCGGACGTGGTGGCATTTGTCTACCGCGACGTGGAGTATACCCCGGATACCGAGTTTCCCAACATTGCTGAGATCCGGGTTTCCAAGCACCGCAGTGGGCCTACCGGTGTGATACACGCCTTCTTCAGGAAAGAACTGGCGCAATTCGAGAACCTGGAAGTTCGGCACGAACAACTGGAAGAACTGGTGTAACACTCGATGACCACGTTTGACGGCTTTCCTGAAGGGGAACTACAGTACACCTCGGTGCCGGACCTTTTCTTCGCTGAGTTGATGCCATCCATAAACAATCTGGCCGAGCTGAAGATCATTCTGCACATCATATGGCTTCGGCAACGATGTGGGCGGCAGGTATTCACCCACGCAGAGCTGGTAGCGGACGAGACTCTCGCACGCGGATTGGCGGTTCTGGGTAAGGATCCGGAAGCTATGCTGGAGGAAGGGCTGGCGGGCGCGGCGGCACGGGGTTCATTGCTGCAGGTTGCTGTGCGGACCGGCACCGGGGTGCAGCACGTGTATGCGCTCAACAGTACTGGCGGACGGCGGGCGCTGGCCGACGTTGAGAGCGGCAAGATGGAGCCTCAGGGGGTGGTGATGGTGGAACGGCCCTCCGTGGAGCCGCGTCCCAACATCTTTGAGCTGTACGAGGACAACATCGGCCTTCTATCCCCTATCCTGGCCGATGAGCTCAGGGATGCCGAGGCGACCTATCCTGCCGATTGGATTGAAGATGCTTTCCACATTGCTGTAGCCAACAACGTGCGCAAGTGGCGCTATATTCGGTCGGTTTTGGAACGGTGGGCAACCGAAGGTAAGGACGATGGAACCAGTCGGAAGCATACTCAAGCAGAACAGCGTTGGTATACCGACGAGGAGTTCGAGCAATTCTTCGAGCACTGATTCTCAAGGCAGTGCTCCATCTGCTCAAGATAGTAGTACCACCCCGTGCCCTGTTTGTGGTGGTGCTGGATACCTGCGACAAGACGTGCCCGTGGGCCATCAGGACTTCGGCAAAATCGTGCCCTGTTCCTGCCAGCGAGCAAAGCTAGAATCCCAGCATTCGGCAGGCCTGCGGGCGATCAGCAACCTGGAGGCCCTGGGGCGCTATACGTTTGAGAGCTTCAACCCCGACGGTGTGGGACTGACGGAGGCGAAGCGAGAAAACCTCCGTAACGTGTACGACATTGCCCGGCGGTATGCCACTGACCCGCGTGGATGGTTGGTATTGTTGGGCGGGTATGGCTGTGGAAAAACGCACCTGGCAGTGGCGATTGCCAGTGAGCAGCTGGCGCAGGGGCGTTCGGCTCTGTTCGTGGTTGTGCCGGACTTGCTCGACCATTTGCGTGCCACCTACAGCCCCCACAGCACAGTGACCTATGACCAGCGCTTCGACACCGTGCGAAACGCGCCGTTGCTCGTTCTTGATGACCTGGGCACTCAGAGCAGCACCGAATGGGCCAAAGAGAAGTTGTTCCAGATCTTTAATCATCGCTACAACGCCCGCATGCCAACCGTCGTTACCTCCAACTTGGAACTGGAAGCCATGGATGCCCGCATACGTTCGCGGTTTTCTGACCCCGATTTGGTCCAGGTATGTACCTTGCTAGCGACAGACTACCGGGGCGTCGATTCTGGCCAGGTGGGTTATGATCTGTCCACTCTTCCCCTGCACGGGGACCAGCTCTTCGAAACGTTTGGCCTGCGTGACAATGAATTGAGTGGGGAGCAGGTGG
>JAUVRU010000121.1 GCA_030597485.1 Anaerolineae bacterium | reverse complement strand
CTGTCCGATGCGGCGCTCAAACTCGGCTATCAATTGAGGGGGGAATCCATTGGGGTAGGTGGGGACGGGTTCGTATACGGGCACGCCGGCCAGTTCCCAGTGGCCGGTGGTGGTGTCCTTGCCGGCAGACATCTCCGTCAGGCGGCCGTACGCTCCCAGCGGTTCCTCTGCTGGTGGCACTCCCTCTATGGAAGTGAGGTAGCCAAGCCCCAAACTGCCCAGGTGTGGCAGTCGCAGTCCCCCCACTGCATGGGCTATGTTGCCCAGCGTGTTGGAACCCTCGTCGCCATACTGGGCTGCGTCAGGGGCGTCCCCGCAGCCAACACTATCGAGCACAATCAATACCACGCGTGGCACGTGTTCTCCTACCATATGGTGCCAAACCCAACCTTTCGTTGGTCTAGTTGCTGCAAGCCGCCACCGTGAGGCAGGTATAAGCCCCCGGAGAGAACGGGATGCTTGAGACAGTCGCAATCAGCTCGGATTGTCTGGCATCTCAGTCTCGGAACGACGCGTCAGCGGCCGTGGTCAGACCGGGGCGGGTGCCTGGCTCTCAACCGCGAGGTGGGTGGTCGTTGAGTCAGCGCTTCACCGCGACCATCGCCTCTCGCGCCGGTCCCACCGACACCCAGCCGATAGGAGCGCCGGTCAACTCTTCGATGCGACCCAAGTACTGCTGGGCTTCTCCGGGCAGGTCTTCCCATCGCCGGGCTTGGTTGGTGGCGCATAGCCAGCCAGGCCACGACTCATATTCTGGCTCCACAGATCCAAGCGTGGCCGGGTCTGGCATACGGGTCACGATCTGGCCAGAGGGAAGGCGGTAGCCGGTGCAGATCCTGATCTCGGGCATTCCATCCAGCACGTCCAGTTTGGTGACGACGATGCTGGTGAAGCCGTTGAGCCATCTGGCGTAGTCAAGCGCGACCGCGTCCAGCCATCCGCATCGGCGGGGACGCCCCGTGGTTGCCCCGTATTCGTTTCCTACCCGTCGCAGGTCATCGCCCATCTGGTCGTTCAGTTCGGTGGGCAGCGGGCCGGCGCCCACCGCCGTGACATAGGCTTTAACCACCCCAATGACCTGGGTGACTGCTTGCAGCGGCAGGCCGGCGCCTACCGGCCCGTACGAGGCTATCGGGTTCGAGGAGGTGACGTAGGGGTAAGCACCCCAGTCCAGGTCACGCATAACCCCCAGCTGTCCCTCCAACAGAATGGTCCGGTCGCGCTCAAGGGCGTCTCTTACCAACGGCAGGGAATCGGTGATGTAGGGCTGCAGGCGTCTACCCCAGTCCAGACACTGGTCAGTCAATGCGTCCAGTTCGGTCGGGAGTCCGCCCAAGATGTCAACGGCCCGGTTGGTGCGGGGCAACGCCGCAGCCAGCCGCTGGCGCAGTCGGTCAGGGTTGAGCAAATCTCCTACCCGCAATCCCCAGCGGGCCGCCTTGTCGGCATAGGTAGGGCCAATCCCCCGCCCGGTGGTGCCAATGGCTTTGGCCCCTCTGGCAGATTCCTCCAGGCCATCTATCTGGCAATGGTGGGGAAACGTGATATGTGCTCTGGATGAGACGAACAGGTTGTTCAACGCCAGGCCGGCTGCGTGAAGGGCGTCCATCTCAACGATCAGAGAGTCTGGATTGACCACGCAGCCAGTGCCAATCACACAGTGAGTAGTTGGGCTGAAGATGCCGGATGGCACCAGATGCAGCTTGAACTCCCCTAAGGGGTTGACGACCGTGTGTCCAGCGTTGTCGCCTCCTTGAAAGCGGATCACGACGTCGACCGGCCTGTCCAGTTCACCGCCGGTGGCGGCCAGATAGTCCACCACCCGACCTTTGCCTTCATCTCCCCACTGGGCGCCCACGACGGCGATCACGGGCATAGGTACGCTCCTTTACGGTGGCAGTGGTCACTTCCGCATGCTGTCATACTCGCCAATCCATTCAGCCATTCTCTGAGCTTCGCTTTCGCGCTGACGACGACGGTGGCCTTCCTGGTAGGCGACCCAGCGGTTGAATATCTCCTGTTGGACGGCAATGGGGTTGAAGACGGACATGAACGTGAAGGTCCTCTCAGTGCCGGCGGTTTCGATTATGACATGTCCCACGTTCAGCAGCTTGTGCAAGATGCCAGGAATCGAGTAGGTGATGTTCTGGACACCGTCGAAGGTGCCTTCCCGGCTGGTCTCTCCCCGAAGGCGGAAGGCACTGCTTTCCACGTCAATGATGCGGTCTCTGGTGACGATATAGACATCTCTGTGCCAATCGTCGTAGCGGAAAGTGTACCATCCGTAGGAGATAAGGGCACCCGCCGCTGATGCCGCTGCCAGGATCCACCAATTGTGGCCCAATGCCTCAAGCAGAGACCTGAACGGGGGGAGGTGCAGCAACAACAGCAGTGTCGCCATAGAGAACACAAAGGTCAGCAGCAAGGGCAACCAGGTCTTGCGCAGCAGAACGATCCAGTGCTTGCGCCAGGTGATCCTATCACCGTCGACCACGGCCACACGCGGATAGAAGTAGTTGACCGGCCCAGGCAGTCTCCGGCCTGCTTTGGGGGCGAACACGGGGGTATCGGAGATGGGCGTGTCGGCAGGCATTTCCGCTTCAGGCACATCCAGCCCCATTCTCTGGGCCAACGCCATACGAATGCTGGTTGTGCCAGGTGCTCCAAGGCGATCAAGGGCTTTGGCCCGTTCCTCAAAGATATGCTGTTGGGCCTGGGGCGCGTTGCGCACTCCAGAAAACACGATGTTGGCAGCTCCGGCTGTCTTTATGGTCAAGTCGTGATAATCATATGTGCGCTGCCACCAGTTGCGTGCTTCCAGGGTGATGTCTTGGATGCGGATGAGCGGCGCCTCGTGCCACTCAGCGCCGTAGAACACGAAACGTTCGATGTGAATCACTCGTTTGCTGGTGACAATGTACTCGTCGTCTCTCCAGTCCACGTAGCTGTGCAGGCCCCACGCGACCGCCAAAATGACGGGAATTGCAGTGATCACCCCGACACAGGTGGAGGTGATGGACCCGGTGAGGAGCAGTAGAGTCAGCAGGCCTATGCTGGCAAGGAAAACCAGGGCCGGTCCTGCCAGAGCACTGACCAGCATCAGCGGATGTTTGCCGGTTCTCACGACAACCACTTCGTCCCATTGTTTGCCAGGGAAGTCCTGCTCTTTGCGCTTTTCCCGGCGCTGGTGGAGATTCTCGAAGTACGGCCGCATCCTGTCATCCAGGGTCAAGAGCCAGTCGAAGGCTGCCTGATCCCAGCAGGCAAGCTTGGCGCTGGAGATAACGTCTACGGTGGCGGAATAGGGTTGATCGTATACCAAGCCAGGTTCGCCGGCGAAGGTTCCCGTGGCGTGGTAGTTTAGCAAGCGTGGCTGGTCCCCGCTGGTGTCAGCGGCGCGCAGCTGACCGGATATGACGAAGTATAGGAAGTCCGGTGGCTCGCCCTGGCGCATGATGACCTCACCCTGCGACGCTTCCCGGATGCGGGCACGCTCAGCCAACTGCCCAATCCGCCGTCCTGAGATGGGAAGGCGCTGGCGGGCAGTGCGCAGTGCTTCGACCAGCTGGTCGTAATCCTCAGATGTCACCTCTCGAAACGTAGACACGTCGCCTCCCGAGTCGACTGGACACACCATTCTACTTGACTATAACACATAGGAAGAGGGATGTCAAGGAAAATGCAGGCGATGTGATACACGGCTGGAGGCGTTTGACACATATGCTGAATGCGGGTATACTGGACCCATCGCGCCGATGTATGGCTCACACATCGTGAGTCGGCTGGGTGGTGGTAGGGTGTAGCCAAGATCCCAGGGTGCGTATTGGTCACCAAGGGAACGACATCTTGTCCTTAGCTGTGGGCCCCTTCGATTGAGGCAGGAGATGTGGTGGTGGCTATACCAGGCCCGGCTCACGGTTGTGCCGGCTCTTCTTCCCGTGAGGCCGAAGTGCCTGACCAGTGCATTGCCCCCTTGAAGGGCGTTGTCGCAGTCCCTGGTGCCATTGCAAGTTCGGAGTGATTGTGCCTATGTCCCTGCTATCCATATTGCTCGTCTCTATGGCTGGATTGAGTCTGGCGGTGATGGTCGTTCTGCTGATCGTGGCCTCCCGGTCAGCGCGGGAAGTACGGGCGACCATTTTTCCGATCGTACGGGAAGAAGGAACGCTACGTGTGTGGCGCGCGCGCATTGTGGCCATTGGGGCAGGTGTGGTTGCGGCCGTTGCGGCGGCGGCGTTTTTTCTGAGCGGACAGGTTGCTCTGCCGGGCCCGATGTCTTCCCCTCCACCTGCTGCAATCGTTTCCGAGGCGCCTGGGTCAGCTGAGGCGGTGGAACAAGGGCCTACGGTGACACCCAGGATTGTGACCACTGAGCCGGTTGCCGCGGCACAGGTTTCGCCTATCCCAGGGACAGCGCAAGAGGACGAAGGCACCTCCGTCGCAAACACAGCGGCGCTTGTGACTGCTGTGCCTCCGTCGGCAACATCCACCATGCAGCGTCCGGCCTCAACACCGACCGTAGCGCCTTCCGCCACTCCCACGACGGTGGCGGAACCAGGGAATGGCACTGTCCTCACTGCCGTGCCCCCCTCTCCTGCTCCGGCTGGCGCCCCGGCGGCAGCCCCCGGAAGTGCAAAGATGGGGCCGATTACCTTTGCCCCCGAGATTGATGATCGCCGCCACCCTGTTCACCCCACTGAGGTCTTCTCCGATACCGAGAATAGAGTGTACGCTGTTTTCCCGCATAGCGGGATGCAGAAAGGCCTGAAGTGGACGTATGTGTGGTACTTCAACAACATTGAGTTCATTCGAGATGAGTCCGCCTGGCAGTGGGCCAGTGAGGACCGGTCATATGTTTTCATAACGCCGGTCGGCGCTGGTGATTACCGGCTTGACCTCTACGTGAACGGTGAAATGCTGTCGAGTGGGGGATTCAATGTGCAGGGACCAGTTGCCGTCGGCGGACCAGAGAACCGGTGACTTGCTGACCGCCAGGGTTGCAATTGTCCACGACTGGCTGAATCAAACAGGTGGCGCCGAGGCTGTGCTGGAGGCGCTGGTGGGGATGTTTCCCCGGGCGCCTGTGTTCACCACGATCTACTGGCGTGAGGGTATGCCGGCGCGCTATCGGCAGTGGGATATTCGTACCACATGGCTTGACCGAGCCCCTCTCATATATCAGCGCCATCAGGCCTATTTGCCCCTCTACCCCCCGGCCGTACAGAGCATCGACCTGAGTGGCTACGACCTGATTCTCTCGAACAAGAGCGGATTCTGTCACGGGGTGTGCACGACCGCTGAGCAGCTTCACATCGACTATTGTCTGACACCTACTCGCTACGTGTGGGACTTTTCCACTTACGCTGCTCGGGAGAGCATGGGATCGGTGGCCCGGGTGGCTCTCAGTCCGATCATCCGCTGGTTGCGGCAGTGGGATAGAAAGGCGGCCGATGGGGTTGACCATTTCGTGGCGATCTCCTGCGAGGTTCAGGCCCGCATCGCTCGTTTCTATGGGCGGGAGTCGGTGGTGATCCACCCGCCGGTAGATACCGAGCGTTACCACCCAACTGACGAGCCACCTGGTGACTATTTCCTGGTTGTGTCGCGCCTGATTCCGTATAAGCGTATAGACCTGGCGGTCCGAGCCTGTACCCAACTTCAGGTTCCTCTCATTGTGGTCGGGGAAGGCCGCGACCGGGCCGCGCTGCAGGCTGGGGCCGGGCCCACGGTCCAGTTTCTGGGCCGTACGTCAGAGCATGAACTGGGTGGACTGCTGGCTCGTTGTCGGGCGTTCATATTCCCTGGACTTGAGGATTTCGGCATCGCGCCGGTGGAAGCACAGTCCGCGGGGCGTCCCGTCATCGCCTATGGGGCTGGGGGGGCGTTGGACACGGTCATTGATGGACAGACTGGCTTATTCTTCAGCGAGCAGACGCCTGAGTCGCTTATGGAGGCGATCCGCCGGCTGGACTCGATTGACTTTGACCCACGCGTCATCCGGCATCACGCTGAGGGTTTTAGCGGGCAACGGTTCAAGAGGGAGCTGCGGTCTTACGTCGAGGGCAGCTGGCGGGAGTTCGCCAGAGTTTGACGATTTGGCGCATTTCGCCTAAACTTAGGCCCACACGCATTCATAGCAGCGTGGACTGAGTGGGGGCGATAGGGCTGGAGGCGTTATGGAACTGCGCCAGTATTGGCGGATAATACGCAAACGCATATGGGTGCCAGTGCCACACATGGGAGTGGCGCTGGTGGCCAGTCTGGTTCTACACCGCCCGCCGTCCCCTCAATACAGTGCGTCGGCACGCTTGCTGGTGGATGTGCCGCCGCTGGAGGTGGTGGAAGGCATGGGTTTCGACCCGCGCCTGACCGCGCCGCAAGCTACTGAGGATCTGGTCGACGATGTCAGCGTGTGCGTCACCGGTCAGGCAGTGGCCGAGGCAGTCAGTCGGCGATTGGCTGATCAGGGGGTTCAGGTGGCGGCCGGCATCATCCAGAGCTCCACGGCATCGCAGCAGATACATCGGGTGGTGTTGCTTCAGGTCACCTGGCACACCCCGAACGAGGCAATTGCCATCCTCAACACTACCGTCGACGTGCTGCGCGCGGAGGCTCCGGCCTCTTTCGGTCGCCTGGCCTTGCT
>JAUVRU010000067.1 GCA_030597485.1 Anaerolineae bacterium | reverse complement strand
GCTACAGCCTAATGACAACTGTGTCTGGCGGTTTCGTTGTTCAGTGGTGTTACAAGGAGATGCATTGGAGAAGCCTCTGGTAGGGGGACGGCGTGGCCGAGCGGCCGCCGGTGATGGGAACAGCATATGGTTGGCTGGCTCGTGGCATGGTGTCCCAAAGACAGTGAATTGGGCTGCGGCCCACGCCGGACAGTGGTTTGCTACACGCTGGTCCGACGATATGCTCAGGAGTCGAACGGCCGCTCACCTGGCCGTTGTCTTGTTGATAACGCTGGTGATTGTCCTCGGCAGCACTTCATTGTACCCGGTGCCCCGGTCACACCGGTACCTGACCCCACTATCCCTGCAGCAACCAGATAACTCGGCTCCGGTGGAGAGTAGCGCTGCTATTCCCCAGAACGACTCCTTCCTGCTGCCATCAGCTCCGGTTGCCAGTGACAGCACTATCTTGAGGCGAGCAGCTGTGCCCTACACAATTATCCCCGAGCGGCCTCGCGAGGAGATCGTCAAGTACGTGGTGCAACCAGGCGATACCATTTTGGGGATTGCGGCCCAGTTTGGCATAGCCGGAGAGACGATTATGTGGGCCAATGGGCGCCTGGAAGACAACCCTGATCTGCTGCGCGTGGGGCAGGAAGTCCTGGTACTCCCTGTGGATGGCGTGTATCATCAGGTGGGTGCTGACGATACTGTGGGGAAGATAGCGGCTGCCTTTTCAGCGGAGCCATCGGCTATCATCGATTATCCCCTCAACAATCTGGCTAGCGAGAATGCTCAGATCACTGTGGGACAGTGGCTGGTGGTGCCGGGCGGGGTCAAACCCTATGTCCCCCGTCACGTTATGGCTTACAGCGGACCCATCCCCGAAGACGCCACCACCGGAACCGGCTCCTTCGGCTGGCCGGCGGCCGGAAAAATCACCCAGGGTTACTGGGATCGCCACCGCGCCATCGGTATCGGCTCATGGGAGGGAGCACCTGTGATAGCGGCTGACTCCGGCTATGTGGTTGCTGCCGGGTGGGACGACGGCGGCTACGGGCGGACGGTGGTCATAGACCACGGCAACGGCTTCCAGACGCTGTATGCGCACCTCCAAGTCTACTACGTGGAAGCTGGTAGCTCGGTCGCCAAAGGGCAGGCCATTGCCGAGGTAGGGACTACCGGCAACTCTACTGGTCCACATCTTCACTTCGAAGTGCGCAAGAATCAGGTACAGCGCAACCCCTTCGGCTTTCTGCCTTGACGCTTCTAGAGCATCACCTGGCGCACGTTGACGACCCCTTCCATCTGGACCAACTTGGCCAGCACCTCCGGCGAGGCGGGCACATCGAGGTTGATGAACGACGGAATCTGGATGCCAGCGGCAGTGCGGCCCAGCCACCATTCGGCAATGTTGACGTTATGCTCAGCCAGGAACGTTCCCACTCGCCCCATGAGGCCTGACATACTGATAACCTCCACCACCAGGATGACACCCTCAAGTTCCGCGCTCACCCTGAACTCGTCAATCTGAACCACGCGAGGCAACTCGTGTCCCAACAGCGATCCTGATATCAGGCGTTCGCCCCCGTCCCACACCACGCGGCAAGATATGAGGTCGGCATAGTTGGGTGCGGGCAATCCCTTCGTTTCCGATACGCTGATGCCCCGCTGCAACGCCAGATGCGGTGCGTTGATGTAGTTGACCGGCGTGTCGCTGATAGGGTCCAACAGACCCTTGAGCAGTGCCACCGTCAGCGGCTTGACGTGATCCACCAACTCGTCACCGTGGCATTCCACCTCGACCCGCTTGATGGGGCCTTCTGACAATTGCATCTGCAGGCTTCCCAGTTTCTCCGCCAGTCGCAGGTACGGTTTCAATGCCTGGAACACGTTGGCATCTGCCACCGGCATGTTGACCGCGTTGCGAAAGTCCTGGCCGCGCAAGGCAGCCAGAACCTGGTCCACAATCTGCGTACCCACATCCCGTTGCGCTTCCACCGTGTTGGCGGCAATGTGGGGAGTGATGACCACGTTGGGCAGACTGCGCAGGGGACTGTCCGCGGGAAGTGGCTCTTGGGCGAAGACATCCAGGGCAATACCGGCCACATGGCCTGAGCGCAGCCCATCCACCAGGGCCACCTCATCTCCCAGCGCGCCTCGAGCGCAGTTCACCAACCGGACCCCTCGTTTCATGCGGGCGATGGTCAGTGCATTGATCAAGCCTCGGGTTTCTGGGGTTAGGGCAGCGTTCAGGCTGATGAAATCCGATTGAGCCAGCAGACCATCAAGATCGACCAGCGTGACCCTCAGTTCGCGGGCCACCTCGTCGCTGATGTAGGGGTCGAAGGCAATGACATCCATTTCGAAGGACTGTGCCCGGCGGGCGACCTGGACACCGACGCGTCCCAACCCTACGATGCCCAGTGTCTTGCCGTACAGCTGAACTCCCAGGAATTCACTGCGGGCCCACTCCCCGGCCCGCAACGAGGCGTCTGCTTGGGGCACGTGGCGACACAGGGCCAGCAGCAAGGCCACCGTGTGCTCAGCCGTGGCGATGGTGTTGGCACCCGGCGTGTTCATCACGATCACACCGCGCAGGGAGGCCGCGTCGATGTCCACGTTGTCCAATCCCATACCGGCCCGTCCCACCACCTTGAGGCGTGGGGCAGCCGCCAGCAGGTCAGCGTCAACACGCGAACTGCTGCGGATGATCAGAGCGTCGTAGTCGGGGATGATCCCCTCCAGGGTGCCTTTCGAGGGCCGCCGAACCACATCAAAACTGACATCGTCGGCTGCCTGTAATCTCTCAATCGCTTGCGGGGAGAGATCGTCGGTGACAAGGATACGATATGCAGCCATTGATTAAGCCTCCACAGCGGGTCCCGATACCGGCTTCGCCGCATGCCACATTCTATGCAATACCAGCATTATGGCAAATATGTTGACATCCCTGGCCTTGTGGGGTAATATCCTGGTAATTCGGCGGCTCAAGACTGATCGAAAGGGGAGGTGTCGCAATGTACCATAAAGTAACTATCAGCGGCAACCTTGGTCGTGACCCGGAAATGAGATAGACCCCCGATGGTACTGCTGTCACCGACTTATCGGTGGCCACCAACCGCAAGTGGACCAACAAGGATGGGACACCCGGAGAGGAGACTGTCTGGTTCCGCTGCACCGCGTGGCGCAAGACGGCCGAGACCGTCAATCAGTACTTGACGAAGGGTCGGCAGGTGTTCATTGAGGGTCGATTGAATCCCGATTCGGCCACCGGTGGGCCAAGAACCTATACCAGAAGTGATGGTACCCCTGGAGCCCGCTACGAGGTGACCATCGAGAGAATCCAGTTCCTGGGCGGTCGTGGTGAAGGTGACGTCAGCGATCCGTCCGTTTCTCAGCAGGAACCGCCAGCGGGTGGGGACGAGGCTGATATTCCGTTCTAGCCCGTCTGACATACAGCCCGTTGTTGTCTCGTGCAGTCTGGTGCAAGCTGAGAGTTGCCCTATGGGGGCAGCGGCGTGTGTGTCATCGAAGGATTGGGGAGACTTCCGAAGTCTTCAGGGCTTCGGAAGTCTGGTTTCCTCAGACCATCTAGGTAGTGGCGTCTTGCGCGTGACGCAGAGCATTGCCTCTACCAAATAGCTGTCGGAAAGATTGAGGAGAAGTCCGTTTGCCAGACGGATGCGGTCATTCAGGAGTGTGTATTGGACAATCTTCAGTCCATCGTTGACGCCACCTGTGAGGAATTTGAAGCCCGGAGTGCGGTGCGGGATGAGACGCTGCGCCGATCCCGGCAGGTGATTCGCTACTGTGCCAATTCAATCCGGGCCAGCCACCGGGATGACTTGGAGGAGGCACAGCACCTTCTGGCGACTGCACGCGGCGCCGTGGCTGAAATGCTGACCGATATTGCCGCGTATCCTGAGCTGTACCACACCGGTTACACGCGAGACGCCTTGAAAGAACTGAGCGAGGCCCACATCACATACGCGCTGGTCACCGATGACGATTTGCCAACTCCCCAAGAGCTCAACGTAACATCATCGGCTTACCTGAATGGTCTGGCCGAAGCGGTGGGTGAGCTGCGCCGCTACCTGCTTGATCGGCTGCGCAGGGGGGATGTGGCTGTCGGCGAGCGACTGCTGGTCGCTATGGACGACATCTACAGCGTGTTGATCACGGTGGACTTCCCGGATGCGATCACCGGTGGCCTGCGCCGCAACACGGATATGGTGCGTGGTGTGTTGGAGCGCACCCGGGGCGATCTGACGACTGCCGTCCGCCAGGAAGAGATGAAACGCGCTCTCCGTGCTTTCAGCCAGGGAACAGGTATCCTCGAGGAATCGCCAGAGGACTAGTCAGGGATAGAGAGCCCCCACAACGCATGATACTACCTGACCGATTCGGTTTGTCGGACGAGAGCCATACATCACCTGGGAGTGGAAAGGGTGGTTCCGCATCCCGAGTGATCATGGCCAGTGAAATCGTACAGTACGTATTCTGTCGGCGTGCCTGGTGGTACGCGGCAGTTCGCGGTTATCAATCGGCCAATCAGACTGCCCTGGGTGGCGGTATCGAGGTTCACGCCCGGCATGGAGAAGTTGTATCCGCATCACAGCGTTGGCAACAGGCTGGATACGTTCTGCTGGGGGTGGGCTTCTTGTTGGGGATATCGATTCTGTGTCGGTGGCTGGGAGTAAGGGCGTGAGAAACGTGAGGCGGACGATCATCGGTGCCTTGGTGCTGCTGGCTGTCGCCGCCTGGGTCTTTGGCCTTCATCTGGGATCGACAACCAATGAGTTGTCTCAGATAGGGATAACCAATCGCCCGGTGGTGATAGAGGCATCCGATGGGCCAGCGACTCCGGTCTCGACCACCTCTCAGCCCCAGGCAACGGATACGCCGTCCGCCGTTTCCGATTCGGGCCAACAGCCCGTGTTGCCACCCACACCGACCGCTACCCGGCGTGCGGCCCCATCGCCAACGGCCACGACTGTCGTCACCCGAGAACCCATGGCAACCGATCTCGTGCTCCCCACGCCCACCCCATTCGTTCCAGCGTCATTGGGACTGACACCTCCCCCAACCGAACGTTTCGTGCTGGTGGACCAGGATGACCAAGTGATGATCGTCTATGAAGATGGCATCAGGATTCGCACCATCCCGGTGAGCACCGGTGCACCGGTAGCAAACGCCTTCACCCCTCCCTGGAGCGGCAGGATCGGCCCATTCTGGGGAAAAGCAGCCTTTCGGGGCACCAACCTGTGGGCCGACTACATATGGTATCTCTTCCCCGGCACAGAGGGATCCATCCTGATTCACAGTGTACCTTACACTCGCAATGGCGATGAGAAGGTGTACGATCGCCTGGACGCCTTGGGGGTGGAGCCTGCCTCTCGGGGCTGTATCCGCATTTCGCCAGAGGATGCCGAGTGGCTGGCAAGGTGGGGTCCGGTCGGAGTGCCCATCGAGATCACGGCCTGGTCGGGCGTGATTGGCCCAGCCGACGACTCGTTGTGAGCCCATTGCCCGGCCTGGATATCCTGCTGCTTGCAGCGTTCATCGTTATCCTGGCGGGAAGCTGGCTGGCATTGCGCCAGGCCAATCGCGGCCGACGGAGCGCCCAACTGCCGGCCGGGCGCATCGTCTATGCTGACACCGGCAACTGGCGCCCGCCTGAAAAACCCCTCTTCTCCCCCACCCACGGGCTCACCGGTAAGCCAGACTACCTGGTTGAGACACGCGCCGGAATCATCCCGGTCGAGGTCAAGTCAGGCACTACGCCTCCCGATCCCTATCCCTCGCACGTCCTTCAGCTGGCAGCCTACTGCCTCCTGACCGAAGAAATGAGTGGCCAGGCCCCCCAGTACGGTCTGATTCGCTATCCTCATTCTGTCTTCCGAGTGGACTACACGCAGGCCTTGCGTGGTGAATTGCTGCGTGTCCTGGGCAACATGCGAGCAGATAGCCGGGAGGCGAAGCGTCACGCTGTACACCGAAGCCACGACGAACCACAGCGCTGTGCCGGATGTGGATACCGCCAGCGGTGTGATCAGTCGCTCGTCTGAGATCATCTCAACGACACAAACGAGGTCACGTTCCCGAGCAGCGCAGCGGCGCAAAGGACATTCGGTGGATGGCAGCCGGGCCAAGGGACACCAGCGCAGCCCGATGACCCGCGGTGCCATAGCCCTTGTGGCGAGCAAACCCATAACCCGGATAGCGTTGACCGAGCAGGATCATCAGCCGGTCACGAGTGACCTTGGCGATAATTGAGGCAGCTGCCACTGACAAGAACTGGGAGTCAGCTCTGGGACAGGACATCTGCGGCAAGGCGAGTGTGGTCAGTCGAATGTAATCGAGGATGAGATAACTGGGTTGCAGTGAGAGGTGGGTCAGTGCCTTCTTCATTGCCCGACGGGTGGCAGGCACAATGCCATCCCTGTCGATGACGCCGGGGGCGCTGACGCCCACGCCCACATCCAACGCTGTCTGCAATATGATACCGAAGAGGACATCCCGCTTTGCGGGAGAGATCTGTTTTGAGTCACGCACGTCCTGCAGAACAAGGCCCAAATCGGGCCGATCCAGCGGCAATATGACGGCGGCGGCCACCACCGGTCCGGCCCATGCTCCTCGCCCGGCCTCATCCAGCCCGGCGACAAAATCATAGCCCTGCGAATGCAGAGCTAGTTCAGTATCAAGGGTAGGAACGTCCATGGCGCTGGCGCCAGACGGCATTAGCTCCGACGTTCTTTGAGGCGCGCCGCTTTCCCACGACGATCACGCAAGAAGTATATCCTGGAGCGGCGTACGCGAGCATGGGAAACCACCTCGACCTTCTCAACACGCGGTGAGTGAAGCAAGAAGGTTCTCTCAACGCCAACGCCGTGCGCGGCGATACGGCGAACCGTGAATGACTGATTGACACCCGATCCCCGCTTGCGGATGACAACCCCCTGAAAAACCTGCAATCGCTCCCGGTCGCCTTCGACGATCCGAACGTGAACCTTCACGTTGTCACCAGGCGCCATCTGAGGCACATCTTCCTTGAGATTCTCGATGGATTGCATAAGCTCGACTGCATTTGCCATTTCATTGCATCCTTAAGATAGTATAACACTGGTGTGGCCTTGTTGAGGTCACAAACGAAGATTGTACCATGGCTGCCAACACCGTGCAAATCTCATTTGTCATCAACCAGGGGGACCGTGGGCGTTTCAATCCCATCCCGAGCGTTCAATTGAGCCAGAAACTCGCGGTCGGCCTGTGTCAGGGAGGCGTGGTCCAACAAGTCGGGCCTGCGGTCCCGAGTGCGGCGCAATGCCGCCTGCCGTCGCCAGCGTTCGATTTGGGCATGATGGCCAGACAACAAGGTCTCGGGGACTTCGTGCCCCCGGTAGACCGCCGGGCGGGTGTAGTGAGGGTACTCCAGCAACCCGGTGGCGTGGGAATCATCTGCTGTGGCACCAGGATCGCCCAACACGCCGGGCAGCAAGCGAACAACAGCATCCACCAAAACCATTGCCGGGATCTCGCCTCCTGAAAGCACATAATCGCCAATCGAGATTTCGTCGGTGACCAGATAGCGACGGACACGCTCGTCAACACCTTCGTACCGGCCACAGATGAGCAGGAGGCGAGGGTGGGCAGTCAGCTCGCGAGCGACCGACTGATTCAAAAGACGTCCCTGCGGCGTGAGCAGAACAATCGGCGGGGCATCAGATCGCCCAGCCGGGTCAAATCCCAGCACGCTCTCCACCGCGTTCCAGATGGGCTCCGGTTTCATAACCATGCCGCCACCCCCGGCGTAGGGCGTATCGTCGGTCACGCGGTGACGGCCGGGCGCATGGTCGCGGATGTCGTG
>JAUVRU010000003.1 GCA_030597485.1 Anaerolineae bacterium | reverse complement strand
GATGTTCAACAGTCCACCTGGTCTGTCGGACGCAATGGACCTGGCCAAGATGCTGGCGGTGCTAGACTTGATTGCGCCTCTGTCGGGAGAGGTCGAGGGTGGGGGCAAGTTCCGCGTCTGGCGGCAGACGCGCACTGGGTTGCTGAGCTATCCGCTGGATCCGGTGGCGGCGCGCGCTCATCTGGCAGCCAGTGTCTACCTCCAGATGGCGCTCCGTCCCCACATCGTGCACGTAGTGGGTCACACCGAAGCCCATCACGCTGCCACCGCGGACGATGTGGTTGAAGCCTGCGGGCTGGCCTGGCGGGCCGCGGACAACGCACTGCGCGGGGCGCCTGATATGACTGCCGACCCGGCTGTGCAGGCGCGGCGTGAAGAGCTGGTGGACGAAGCCCAGGTCACTCTGGCTGCCATCCGGGCTTTGGCTGACGAAGGCACAGCTGATCCCTTGACTGAGCCATCTAACCTGGCCAGGGCAGTGGAAAGTGGTGTCTTGGACGCGCCGCATCTGCGAAACAATCCCTTCGCTCGCGGCGAGATCACCACCCGTGTTAACGGACGAGGGGCATGCCTGGCGGTGGACCCCATCACAGGCCAGGCGCTGACTGAGGAAGACCGAATAACCCGCCTGGGGATCAGCATCTCGTAACGTGGACACGTGCTGCACCTGGCAAATATGAGAACACATTGAGGAGGAATCGATGAGCAATACCACTCGTTTCACTGTCGTCGGGGCTGGCCACGGTGGAAAGACGATGGCTGCCCACCTGGGGTTGATGGGGTTTCCCACAACGTTGTACAATCGCACATCAGCCAACATCGCCCCCATCAAGATGCGGGGTGGCATCGAGCTGGACAGTACCGAAGGGGCGCCGCGAGGGTTTGGCGAGTTGGCCCTGGTCACCCCGGATATCAGTGAGGCACTGGCGGAGGCGGATGTCATCATGGTGGTTGTGCCTTCCACCGCCCACGCCGACCTTGCCAGGGTCGCTGCCCCACATCTGCGTGACGGACAGATCGTGGTCTTGAATCCTGGTCGCACCTGCGGCGCCATCGAGTTCAGCAAGGCGTTGAGCGATTCCTCGTGCGAGGCCGACGTTACCGTGGCCGAAGCTGAAACGCTCATCTATGCCTGCCGTTCCGACGGGCCGGCACAGGCGCGCATATTTCGCATAAAGGAGGCGGTACCGTTGGCGGCGCTGCCAGCCACCCGCACTGCGAAGGTGTTGGAGGCGCTGGCCCCGGCCTATCCTCAGTTCATCGATGGGGTCAACGTGTTGCACACCGGGCTGGACAACATAGGAGCCATTTTTCATCCCGCACTGGCCCTGCTCAATGCCGGCCGTATTGAATCTGGTGGCGCGGATTTTCAGTTCTACATTGATGGGGTGACACCATCGGTGGGCCGCGTGTTGGAGGTGCTCGATCGGGAGCGAGTTACGGTGGCCTCGGCGCTAGGCATCCGCGCCCGTACGTCGCTGGAGTGGCTGCATATGGCCTATAACGCCACCGGCGCGGATATCCACGAGGCGATTCATAATCAGCCAGGCTACTACGGCATCATGGCTCCGACAACCCTGAACCATCGCTACTTCACTGAGGACATCCCTATGAGCCTGGTGCCAATTGCCGCTTTGGGGTCACGATACGGCGTGTCCGTGCGAGGGATGCAGAGCATCATCCGCCTGTGTTCTATCATTCATCGAACCGACTACTGGAGCCGGGGGCGTACTCTGGATAAGCTGGGCATCGAGACAGCCAGCGTGGCCGAACTTACGCGGTATGTCACCGACGGCACACGGGATTAGCTGCATACAACAAGGGGGCGGCTTGACGAGGGCCGTGGACGTATCTCCTCCATCCTTTGGTTTGTTGGGGGAAGGGCGATCTATCGGAGCCCGGTTGGCATCAACCTGTTCGTTCTGCAACCCCAGGCTGCTCGCGGGCATCGTGAAGCGTGCTCGCCTTTCCGCAGCGGTTTCACGTCATTTCTATCTTGATTTGCCCACGGGGACGATATGCACCTTGTGTTTTCTCGCGGATCGTGTATACTCCCGGAGACGGGCGCCACCGCCATATGTTGTGGAGTTCTCCGACAGTTGGTGCCACGTCTGGAGGCTGAGGATTCTTGTTGTTCACTGGGGTAATCTGCCATGAAATGTCCGTTCTGTGGGTCGAACGATGCGCGTGTTATTGATACACGAGACGTCAGCGATGGGATTCGCCGGCGTCGGGAGTGCCTGGGCTGCAGTCAGCGTTTCACCACCTACGAACGAATCGCCACTGTCAACCTGTTGGTCGTGAAACGCGACCAGAGGCGGGAAAGATTTGACCGCGGCAAACTGCTCAGTAGCATGCAGATATCCTGTTCCAAGCGCCCGGTGCCAGCCGAGGGGTTGGAGGAGGCCGCCCGTGAGATTGAGGCCGATCTGTATGCCATGGGCGGTTCGGAGGTCGATAGCATGACCATTGGCGAATTGGTGATGGATCAGTTGCAGCGGATTGATGGCGTGGCCTACGTGCGCTTTGCCTCTGTCTACGGCCGGTTTGACGATGTGGCGCGTATGGCGGAGGAGATTGAGTGCCTGCAAGCACTCATTCATCGCCAGGAAGAGCTGAAGAATCAGATGGAGCTACCTCTTCAAACCCCTGAGGACGATTCCTAGCCCAATTTTAAGGTTAATCCCCCCCCAAGCACTTGCCAATCGACATCGATTGGTGTATACTAGGTACTACCCCTTACGCAATATCTTGTAGAAGGTTGAAGAGTACATACCACATCTAGCGGTGCGGTCGCGTGTGTCAAGAAGAGGATGTAGGAGGGTGTGATGGTTGGTGAGCAGGTTCCTCTCGCTGGCGAGGGGACAGTAGCGGTGGACAACGATGGGCATATCGGTGTGTCCAGCCCGCTTGACGAACACCGTCGCGCCAGTCCGAACGAGCTTCATCCGTTGGGTGAGAAGATCTTCCTGGATCGCTACGCGCTCAAGGAGTCGAACAAAACATCCATCTCCGCAGGCGATTTGGTTGTGGTGTGCGTGGACCTGACGTCCGGACAACGACAGATTGGTGTTGTTCAGGAGGTGCAGGACGGTGAGATCACCGCGGAACTGCAAAGTGGCGGCGCCGTCCAGCGCAGCTTCGAGCACGTAGACAAGCCGGTCGAAAGATTCCCAGAGGAGATGCTGGATCGGGTAGCTGGCGGCATTGCCAGCGTGGAGGCACCTTCCAGGCGAGATGAGTGGCACGAGAAGTTCCGCTGGTTGCTCGACGGCTGGAAGTTCGTGCCCGGCGGGCGCATCCTGGCGGCCGCTGGCACGGACCAAAGCCTTACCCACTACAACTGCTACGTGATTCCCAGCCCGGCTGATTCCCGGGGCGGGATCATCGACACCCTTGCCCAAATGACCGAAATCATGTCGCGGGGCGGAGGTGTGGGCATCAACCTCTCGACGCTGCGTCCTCACTACACCTACGTCAGGGGGGTGAATGGTCGCTCCAGCGGGGCTGTGTCCTGGGGAGGGTTGTACAGCTTCGCCACCGGCTTGATTGAGCAAGGGGGCAGCCGACGCGGGGCGCTGATGCTAGTCCTGAACGTGTGGCATCCCGACATATTGGAGTTCATCGAATCGAAGCGCACGATGGGGCGCATCACCAATGCCAACATCAGCGTGGGCATCACTGACGATTTCATGGAGGCGGTGAAGGCTGACGGCGACTGGGATTTGGCCTTTCCTGCCACCAATGACCCCACCTATGATGAGACCTGGGATGGTGACCTGGAGAAGTGGCGTGCCGACGGCAAGCCGGTGTCTGTCTCCAAGACGATCAAGGCTCGCGCCATGTGGGAAGCCATAGTCGAGAGCGCGTGGGCCAGCGCAGAGCCAGGGATCTTCTTCATTGACCGTTACAACAAGATGAGCAATTCCTGGTATTTCGCTCCCATTCTCTGCACCAATCCTTGCGGGGAACAGGGTCTGCCAGCCTGGGGTGTCTGCAACCTGGGTGCCCTGAACTTGAGCAGGTTCGTGCAGGACGGTGCAGTGCTTTGGGATGATCTGCGGGTGGCTGTGCGCTATGCTGTCCGCTTTCTGGACAACGTGATCGACGCGACTCCCTATTTCTTTGAGCAGAACAGCGAACAGCAGCAAGGTGAACGGCGCGTCGGGCTGGGCACTATGGGATTGGCCGAGATGCTTATTCGGCTTGGCCTGCGTTATGGCAGCCCCGAGTCGTTGGAGTTCATTGACGATCTTTACAAGTTCATTGCCATAGAAGCCTACCTGGCCAGCACGGCCTACGCCGCCGCACAAGGCACCTTCCCCAAGTTCGATGCTGATAAGTTCTTGCGAAGTGGTTTTGTGCAAGGCATGCCGGAGAATGTGCGTCAGACGGTGCGTGAAAAGGGCATGCGGAATGTCACGTTGCTTACCCAGGCACCGACCGGTACCACCGGCACCATGGTCAACACTTCCACCGGCATCGAACCCTTCTACTTCTGGACTTACCAGCGCACTAGTCGGCTGGGCACCCATCAGGAGAAGGTGGCAGTACTTGAAGAGTGGCAGCAGGCGCACCCGGGCGAGCCCGTCGCCGACCATTTCGTGACCGCGATGGATTTGGAGCCTGAGGATCACGTACGCGTGCTGGCGGCAATCCAGCGCTGGGTGGACAGCAGCATCAGCAAGACCTGCAACGTGCCGGGTCATTACACCGTCGAACAGACCCGCCAGCTCTATGAACTCATGTATGATCTGGGCGCCAAGGGAGGCACCGTCTATCGCGACGGCTCTCGCGCCGAGCAGGTGTTACAGGTAACCGTACCAGACATAGAGAAGGCAAAGGCAGCGATCAAATGGCGTGCGCGCCCTGCCACCCTGCAGGGCCATACCTACCGCAAATCTACACCAATTGGGACCGCCTACATCACCATCAATGCCAATGGTGATGGCGACCACGAACCTTTTGAGGTGTTCGTCAATGTGGGCAAAGCCGGGTCGGATGTAGCCGCTGATGCTGAGGGATTGGGGCGGCTGATCAGTCTCATCCTGCGCATGCCCTCTCACCTGGCACCCGAGGAGCGGGTAGAGGATATCGTGGCACAGCTGCGTGACATCGGCTCAGGGCGACCACACGGATTTGGAAAACAACGGGTCATGAGCCTTCCAGACGCAATGGCCCAGGTGCTGGCGGAGCATGTTGGCATGAGCAGCTCCCAGGAGCTGCCCGGTTTGCCGGAGAAGGAATCGGAGGGTGCTGTGCAGCTGTCTCTGCCAATAAAGGGTGACTTTTGCCCGGAATGTGGCCAGGCCGCGTTGTTGCACGTTGAAGGCTGCCGTAAGTGCTTCGATTGCGGCTACGCGGAGTGCTGAGGCATCATGGGATCAGATGCTGTGTGACCAATCGGCAGCGGTCGCTGACTGCTGGATCTCGGTGAGAACCGCGATTACAGCCTCGCGGGGCACATCATCAAACAGCCCAACCTGACCAATACCCAGGGGAAGCACGAAGCGCAAACGGCTTCCCCTTTTTTTCTTGTCTGCCATCATCGCTTCCCATATGGTGGCAGGGTCATGGTCCGGTATCGCGTCAGACAGGCCCATCTGGCCCAACAGTGATCCAATGCGCCGGGCCACGTCTGGCGGGCAATGTCCCAAGGCGACCGCCAGCCGGGCGGCCACTACCATGCCCATTGCCACTGCCTCGCCGTGGCGCAACTGGTAATCTGACAGCACCTCGAAGGCGTGACCGAATGTATGCCCCAGGTTAAGCACGGCTCGCCGGCCCCGTTCGTAGGGGTCTGACACCACTGCCTCGATCTTGACTGCCACCGCCTGGCGGATGATCCAGGTCATATCCAGGCTACGGACATTCGTGTCGTTCGAATTCCCTTGCTCCAGCCCTTCAAATAGCTGAGGCGAACCAATCACTCCCGCTTTCACCACTTCCGCCATGCCGGCACGCAGGTCGACTTGCGGCAGCGTGGACAACGTGGTGGGGTCAATCACCACCAGTGCTGGCTGTTTGAAGGCACCGACCAGGTTCTTTCCGGCCGGGAGGTCCACACCCGTCTTACCCCCAACGCTGGCGTCTACCATGGCTAGCAGGGTGGTGGGAACCTGTACCACGGGCAGGCCACGCATGAAGGTGGCGGCGGCAAAACCGGCCACGTCGCCCACCACCCCACCCCCAAGGGCAAGCACCAGCCCACTGCGATCAAGGCCGAGAGCCAGAAATTGGGTGTACAGATGCGCTAACGTGTCCAGGGTCTTGTGCACTTCACCGGCGGGCATCACGCAATAAGCCAGCGGTGGGTGGGATGTGTTGTCCTGTCCGCTCACGTGCTCCAGGCTGGTGGCCAATCGGTCAGCGTAGAGTGGGGCCACCACGTCGTCAGTGACCTGCGCGATCGTTGTCCACCGTCCCAGTCCGTTGACCAACAGGCCTGTTCGATCCAGTAGCCCTTCCCCAACCAGCACGGCATAGCCGTCGCCGTCAGTGATGACCGGCAGGGCGTGAGGAGTCTCCGTCTGAGCAAAGCTCTCCCACAAGGCCAGAACCCGGTCGGCCACCTCGTCTATTGACAGGCAGGCTGTGTTGACTTGCAGCGGAATGCTCAGGTAGGCACGTTGGCGCGATCCCAGCAGGTTTCTGAGGCGGGACTGCCAGGCCGCATCCTTGAGCATGGGGCGACCTTGGGTGCTTCCTACCCGCTGAATCAGGGTGGGCGCGTCGGCCCGCAAGCAAACGATCAGCCCTCCCACCTCCATGGCCGACCGGTTGTCGGGCGACCCCAACGTCCAGCCGCCGGTGGCGATCACCATTCCCCGCGATATGCTCAGTTCGCGGCATACTTGGGCTTCCAGGTCACGGAAATGGGCTTCGCCCTCCTGAGAAAAAACGTCGGGGATGGAGCGGCCTGTTCTTGTCTCAATTAGCTGGTCAGTGTCAACGAACTCGCGTTGCAGGCGGGCGGCAACAGTGCGACCCACGGCTGACTTGCCGGTGCCCATGAAACCGGTTATGACCAGATTGCGGTCGCTCATTGGATGCTTACTCTTGATCGTAGTAGTCGAATTGCCATGGCACTCCGTCCATCTGCAACTCATCCAGCTCGCCTGGCCGCAGGGCCTCGAACCGGGCGTGCATCTCGACCAGGCTGTCGCCTCCCAGCTTCTCTGTCAATGTGTCGGCCATGACAAAGGCGACCATCGCCTCAGCCACCACAGCGGCTCTGGGGACGGCGCAATAGTCGGATCGTTCGTAGTGGGTGGTGGCCGGCCGGCCAGTGGCCAGGTCCACGGATTGAAGGGGGACGAGAGTTGTGGCAATGGGTTTCATCGCTCCGCGCACCACGATAGGCTGTCCGGTGGACACGCCACCCTCCATACCACCGCATCGGTTCGTGCGGCGAGTGAGAGCAGCAGCAGACGCCTTGGCGTCCTGGTCGGCCGGCTCGGCAGAGATCTCATCGTGCACCTGGCTGCCCGGCAGCCGTGTGTTCTCAAACGCAGGCCCAATCTCCACACCTTTGACCGCCTGGATGCTGCCCACGGCTCCCAACAGGCGCGCGCTGAGCCGGCGGTCCCAGTGTACGTAGGATCCCAGGCCGGGGGGCACGCCCAGCGCCACGACTTCGAAGATGCCGCCGATTGTGTCCTTCGCCTGCATGGTGTCCGCGACGGCTTGCTGCATAGGCCGAACAGCCCTCTTATCGGGGCAGCGAACCTCGTTATCCTCGGCCGCCTCGAAGCGATCCAGGTAGGTTTGTCGCACAGACGATTCCTTGCCTGAAGGGTATGGCAGGTCGGCGGAGAGGTCGCCAATAGCCACGACGTAGCTGCCGATCACGATGCCAAATTGGCTCAACAGATGGCGGCAGACAGCACCGACGGCTACCCGGGCCGCCGTTTCGCGAGCGCTGGCCCGCTCAAGTGTCAGGCGCAGGTCCCGGTGACCGTATTTGATGGCGCCGACCAGATCAGCGTGCCCTGGCCGGGGAATGGTCATTGGGGCGATCTCTTTGCCCCGCCAGTTGATCCAGTCCCGGTTCTCTATGTGCAAGGCAATGGGGCTGCCGGTCGTCTTTCCGCCCATCACACCAGCCGTGATGCGCACCGCATCCTTCTCGATTTCCATCCTTCCCCCTGATCCGTAGCCCTTCTGGCGACGCCGCATGTCAGATTGCAGGTCAGAGGCGGTCAGAGGCAGGCCGGCTGGCATTCCTTCCAGGATGGCAGTCAGGGAGGGGCCGTGTGATTCGCCCGCGGTCAAGAATCGTAACATTGTCAACTCCTCAGGCCTGGACGGGCCGAGAGCCCGCTTCATTCTCGGCTAGCTCTTGCCCAATGGAGAAATGGTTGCCTGGTTTCTCAACAAGGTCTGTTGAGCTGCCTTCTTCATAATGGCTGTTGGCGCCGGATGGCCGGTCCAGAGTGTGAAAGCGGCCGCTCCCTGGTGTACTAACATTCCCAATCCCCCCACCACTTCGGCGCCAGCCGCCCGCGCCTGTGACAGGAACTGTGTCTCCAGGGGAGTATACACCAAATCGCAGACGGTGAGGTGGTCAGGGATGGGCAGATCTGACGGCCATGGTGATCTGTCGACGTCAGGCCACATGCCCAGCGACGTGGCGTTGACCAACAGGCTGGTGTCGTTCCCCACGTCCCGCGCCCGGTCGAGGGGGTTGGCCTCGAATCGCACGTCGGGGTGGAATTTGGCCATGTCTCGGCAGAGTCTGCGGGCGCGGGTCACGCTGCGGTTGAAGACTATCATCTGCCGCGAGCCAGCATCAGCCAGAGCGTGCACTATGGCTCGGGCCGCACCGCCAGCGCCCAGAACGGCGCAGTATTTCCCGGCCGGGTCAAACCCGGCGTCGGCCAGGGCGGCCAGGAAGCCGGCCGCGTCGGTGTTGTCACCGTATAGGGTTCCCTCCCGCACGACAATGGCGTTGACCGCCCCGATCACCAGGGCAGCGTGTGCCATGTCGTCCAGATGGGAGAGCACTGCCTGCTTATGCGGCACGGTGACGTTTGCCCCGATGAAGCCCATAGCCCGCAAGCCGCGCACCGCCTCTCCGATGTGATCAGGATAGACAGGCAACGGCACGTAGGCCCAATCCAGACCCAGGGCCGCGAAGGCTGCGTTGTGCATGACCGGGCTCAGGCTGTGCTCCACCGGCCAGCCGATCACGCCGACCAGCCTGGTGTGGCCGGTAATGGTTTGTCTTGTTTTGATGCGTTCCATACTCACAACCCGCGCGTCACGTAGCAAATCCTATGTCCCGTATTCCACATCTCACATCTCACATGCCAAATCCTATGTCCCGTCTATCGCGGCTCCCAGCCCTCGCATCAGGTTCACAAAGCCCGGGAAGCTGTCAGCGATGGCTTGGCTGCCCTCAACGATGGTCTCTCCGTCGGCGACCAGTCCGGCAACCACCAGTGCCATAGCCAGGCGATGGTCGCCGTGACACTGTACCCGGGCACCTCGCAGGCGTACCGGACCCTGTATCGCAAAGCCGTCATCCTGTTCTTCGATGTCAGCGCCCATCTTGCGCAGCTCGGCCGCGATGGTGGCAATGCGGTCACTTTCTTTGAGGCGCAGCTCGCTGGCGTCGCGTACTATCGTCTCTCCTTGGGCCTGACTGGCAGCCACGGCAAGGATGGGGAACTCGTCAATCATGCGCACCACCGTGTCGCCGCATACAACGATGCCGTGAATCTGGCTGGGGCGGATCGCCAAGTCGGCGACCGGCTCTCCTCCCTGCTCCCTCTCGTTCCCCAACGCTACCTGGGCGCCCATCCGCTGCAAGACGTCGAGCAGGCCGGTGCGGGTGGGGTTGATGCCAATTCCTTCCAGGGTGAGATCAGAATCTGGCGCCAGCAGCGCGGCCACCAGGGGGAACGCTGCTGAAGAGAAGTCGGCGGGCACGGTCAGGGAATTCGGGGCCAGGGGCTGGGGGGGCGGGGTCAAGGTGATGATATTGTCCCTCTCTCTCAGGCGAACTCCCTGGGCCTTGAGCATGCGCTCGGTGTGGTCGCGGGTCGGGCCCGGCTGGCGGACGACGGTCTCTCCCTGCGCATACAGGCCAGCCAATAGAACGGCGCTCTTGACCTGGGCGCTGGCCACCGGCATGGCGTAGTCAATGCCCTGCAGGTCACCGCCGGAAATAGTCAGCGGCGGGCAGCCGTCGTGGGTCTCAACGGTAGCCCCCATCTGGCGCAGGGGGCTGGCTACCCGCTCCATGGGGCGGTGTCGCAGGCCAGCGTGCCCGTCGAGGGTGGCGGTGAAGGTCTGCCCCGCCAGCACGCCAGCCAGCAGGCGCATAGTGGTGCCTGAACCCTGGCAATCTATGGCAGCATCAGATCCTGGAGAACGCAAACCGTACAGGCCGCGTCCGTATATGACCAGTTCCGTGGACAAAGGCTGATCAATCGTCATCCCCAGAGCGCGCACCGCGTCAAGCGTGGCCTGGCAGTCAGCCGCCGGCAGCCATCCGCGCACCACGCTGACACCCTCGGCGATGGCACCCAGCAGCAACGCGCGATGGGATATGGACTTGTCGCCCGGTGTGGTCACCGACCCGTGTAGGGACTCGCAGGGCTGCACACGCAGATTCATGGTTGTCTCGCCGTAGATCTCTGGGGGCCATTCAGGCCCAAATCGGTTGATGATTTCAGTTGTCACGCGACAAGGTGAGCGTGTCTCGTCACCGTGCGGCCAAGATCGCGGCAGCCCAGCGTTCCGATTCTCTCATCATTGCTCGGGAATTCAGGGGCGGGTGTCAGGACGGGTTGACGTCTGCTGCTTCGGCGGAGCGATCCAAGTGCAACTATACCTCATCCTGTCGTTTCGGTCAATCTGGAGGGCAGCGAGGATGGGGCCGAGGTCGGGTGGGGGCTGAAGTCCAAGTCCGAGGCTGACCCACTTCGATGAGCGCCGTCTGTTCGCAGCCACACAGGGTCCGGCCCTGGCTCACCACTCACGTGTCTCCTGCAACCACTGGTAGATGGCTTCACCGACGAGGTGGTTGCCGGCCGCATTCCAGTGGTTGTCGTCAGGGAAATGCAGTTCGCCGCCGCCCGTGTCGTCGATGTGCTGGCTGAATATCGGCAACAGGTCCAGAACCATTATCCCGTCCTGGGCCATCGTTTCCGCCAACATCTGGTTGGGAGGGGCAATCTCCTCGGCTCGTCTCAGGGCCGGCATCTCCTGGTATACTGCCTCACGTTCATTTGCGTCCATGCGGACGAACGTGATGAGGTCCGACGGGCTGATCAGAACAACCCGGAACTGTGCTCCATCCTCTGTCACTTCCTGGTGACGCTGCTCAACGAGGTCCAAGGTCAGCTGCAGGGCATAGTCGAATGTCTCGTTGTCCCCGATGTAGAAATCCAGAGCAGCGACATTGGCGTGGTTGACGGCGAACACAGGCTCTATCTGGGTGTACAACCGGGACCACCGGTGAATCCGGCCCAGGATGCTCAGCGCTGTTTTCTGAGCCCGAGAGCACTCGCCTATGGGGGGCTGGAAGCCGGGGGCAGAGAGCCACGGATCGACGTCAAGGCCGTCTCCGCAAAGAACAAAAAAGGGCATATAACAGTTCTTGCCGTCCAGGGTGAGTCCCCTGCCCGGCAGGTTGTCTTTCACATCGTTGCCTATGTAGAACATCAACAGCACCAGGTCCGGCTGATACAGGCGCCCCTCACTGCGATAGTAGAGGAGCTGCTGGCCGGTACCCCAGGCATCTACGCCCCCACTGATCACCTCGTAATGGAGCGGCCTGTCTTCATTCCCTCCAGGCACTCCCCCCTGGTTGAGCAGATTCTCCAGCACCTGATGAGAGGTGTCTGCTTCGTCTACCTGGTGCGCTCGCACAAATGAATCGCCCAATACCAGAATCCGAAACGTGTCAGGCGGTTTTGCCTGTTGGTGCTCGCCATCGTGCATGCCGGCGCTGTTGAGTCTCAGGTCGTGCACGCAGTCGCCGGTTGCCACCGTCGTCTCGAAATTGGGCCTGCCTCGCCAGCCCAGCTGGGACCAGCAGACCTCAGCCGGGTTAGGAGGGCCCTCGAATGGGGACGGCAACAGCCTGGCTCCCACCTCGAGCACGAGGAGCGCTGCCAGCAGACCTCCTGCTGCTATGAGTGTGTTTTGGACAACCTTGTGGACTTGTCTGGGCATTGGGTGAGTAGTGATGAACTAGATTCTGGCGTTTTCCACGGTAGCCCCATATCTTGTCCAGAGGATGCTAGCCTATCCAGGGAATGCTAGCCTATCCAGGGGATGCTAGCCTATCCAGAGGATGCTAGCCTATCCAGAGGATGCTAACCTATGGAGCAAGGCATCCTCACGGGTTGGCATCCTCTGGAGATGCCGTATCTTGCGCGCCTGTTTGCATCTGACGCGAAGCGTGCAGATATCATACCCTCGGGGTGCTCCACGATTCGCCAGAGTCCGTTGATGAACTTGAACTGGTCCACCAGGCGAAAAAAGGAAGCTGCTCCGGCATTGTGAGGAGCGTCAGCCACTCCAGAACCGGAGGAGCTTCCTGAACGATCACTGTAGCGCTGGTTGCGGGGGCAATGTAGCGGCCGCCAGGGTTGCCAGCCAAGCCTGGTCTGCCCCGGGAAGCCTGGACCCCAGCGTCTACTGGCTATTCCTCAATATGATTGGCATGTACGCGTATCTCGACTGTGCCACCGTGCATGTCACGCCCAGCGTGTTCTGGGCGGCCGTAACTACCGCAGTGACCTGGCCGTCCCAGGTGCCGTCAAAACACTGCACTGTGTGGAGCCCGCTGGCCAACCCGCACGCGCGATAGGTTTCGTCGCTTAGTGGCGGTGGCGGGATGGGGACACCGACTATCTGACCCGACGAGTTGTACACTGTGACGACAGCGGTGGGCACGGTGATGCCGTCTGAGTCCACGACCTTCCCAGCGAGGCAACCTCCTAGCACTAGGACGGCATTGACGTGGGTGGTGGTTTGCTCGTTGGTCACCGTCACTGTGTCGGCGGCGTTCAGCGCCGGCTTGTCGTCGTACCATTGGGGCAGGTACAGCCACCTGTCAAAACCAACCCGGTAGAAGCCGTCCAGTCCGCAGACGCGGTAGCTGCCCGATGTGTCGGTGACTGTCACAGCTGTCGTCTGAGTGACCGGTACCAGATCAGACTTCGGCGGGTAGACGGTGACGGTCACCGCTGGGAGGGGAACCTCGTTGCTGGCTGCCACCACGGTGCCCGTGAGGCAACCGGTGCCCGGGCCCAGGGCCGCGTTGACATCGGAAATCGTCGATGCCACGTCCAGGGTCAGCACGGTAGCGCCAGTAATGGTGGTGACATAGGCGTAGTACTGCGAGCCGTATCCCATCCGGCGGAATCCGGCCTTGTATGTGTCTGCTCCCAGATTGCTGACTGTGTAGGTGCCGCTGGCGCCGGTCAACGTAGATGCCACAAACGCGTGCGATGATGCGTCATAGATGCTCACCGTCACGGACGACAGCGGATTCGTGGTCACGGCATCGGTCACCAGGCCGGTGATCGAGCCCAAGAGGTTCTGGGTCAGCGCGGCGTTGATGTCGGTGACCATCCCGCTGTGGGTCAATGTGACCGGATCCGCACTTTCGAATGAGGGCTTGCCGTCGAAGTAGATCTCGGTGAAGCCAGTGATCGCGAACCGGACGCTGACCGCATCGCCATCTGCTGCGACGGTGGCTGAGTAGTAGCCATTTGTGTTAGTGGTGGTGCTCATGACGGACTCGCCTGTGAAGTCGTCATAGAATTCCACGTGTACATTGGCCAGCGGCAGGCCGGTGGGGGAGTTGGCGGTTACCCGGCCCGTGACCACTCCTTGGGCGAACATCGGACCCACGCCACCGTCGCCGGAATCGCCGGGGGGTGCGACCGGCAGGCCTTCATTCATCATGCCTTCTTGAGGTTGGGTTGACGCATGGGCCGGTTCTCCGGTCAGCGCCATGCCTACCAGCAGGAGGCACGTTAACGTCAGGCCCACTACCACGGTGAGCCCCAAAGTAACTACGCGGGGACACAAACGCTCTCTTGCCATGGTTACCCTCCTCGGCGTTGCATCAGCCTTCGTTCCACCCGGGTGTTTCCTCTGCCCCATGGTCCGGCCGCCCCCACCGCCTGTCTGTACCACGGTGCCCGACAGGAGGAGCGCCGTCAGGACTGGCCAACCGGCGACAGGGCTCAATGGGCAGTACAGGATTAACAAGGTCTTCGTGATTTCCGCCAGATCTTGGTGACGCCGTGGCTCTGCGGCGGCACAGGGACAGACGTCAGGCAGGATCTCCCCTGTGAAGCTCAGCTGCATGAGGACTGTAGCCAGGTCCATTATACCAGGGGCGAGGAAAAATAGCAACACGATTCTTCTGGTGCTTGCCCATAACGCGTTTGTCTGCCAGCAGATTTGATAGACTCGAGCCTTCAGGCGGTCCCACGTGACCCCAAAGCCCGGCGAAAGCCTTGACTCCGGAGCTCGATTGACTTGAAGACGGGCTTGTGGGCAATCACCAAGATCCTTGGCTCCCCCAGAACGCTTCCCAATTCAGGGTGCAGGTGCTATACTCGCATACGAGGCAAGAACGTGCGTGGGGACAAGGGTAGCGAGGGCAGCAAGGGTGGCAGGAGGTAGGAGTACGATGGTTTCCAGCAAAGGTAATCTGGTCGTGGCCCAGTCGGGAGGGCCGACCGTGGCCATCAACAGCAGCCTGGTCGGGGTGGTTCACGAGGCACTGGAGCAGGATGCCATTGCCGGCATCTACGGCGCTCAATACGGGATTCACGGGGTGCTGCACGAGAATCTGATTGACATGCGCCGGGTGCCGGCTGATGTATTGATGGGGCTGCGCCGGACTCCGGCGGCGGCGCTGGGCACCATACGCCACAAGCTCACGGGTGCTGACTGTGAGCGGATTCTGGACGTATTTCGAGCCCACGGCATCCGGTACTTCTTTCACATTGGCGGCAACGACTCCATGGACACCACCCATCGGGTCCACCAGATGGCGCTGGCAGTCAACTATGAGTTGTTTGTCATCGGCATTCCCAAAACGGTCGACAACGACCTGGTGGGCACGGACCATTGCCCCGGCTATGGCAGCGCTGCCCGATTCGTGGCGATGGCCATACGCGACACCGGGTTCGACACCGAAGCGATGACCCTCAGCAGCCCGGTAAAGATCATGGAGATTATGGGGCGCAACGCGGGCTGGCTCACAGCATCGACCGTGCTGGGCAGAGAGGGGACAGGCAGCGCTCCTCACCTGGTCTATGTGCCGGGGCGCCCGGTGGCCAGCGAGACATTGTTGGCAGAGGTCGAAGCCTGCCACAAACGCCTGGGTCGGGTGGTCATTGCGCTGAGCGAAGGGGCCCGGGATCTGGAAGGCGAGACCTTGGGCAGTGCCCTGCAGCCGAAAGAGGTTGATGCCTTCGGTCATCGGATGAAAGGCGGCGCTGCCGATGGGGTGGCCCGTCTGATTACGGAGGAGCTGGGCTTGAAGACACGGGTGGACAAACCCAATTACCTGCAGCGCTCTTTCATGGCATGCGCGTCTTCGGTTGACCTGGAGGAGGCGTACCTGGTGGCACGAGCCGCCGTCCGGGCCGCGATGGCCGGAGAGAGCGACAAGATGATTCCGTTGGTTCGTGCCTCGTCCGCGCCCTATCAGTGTGGCACGGGAATCGTAGCCCTCTCGCAAGTGGCCAACCGGGAGCGGAAGTTGCCCGACGTGTATGTTGACCGGGTGACCGGCGAGATAACGCCGGCGTTCGTGGCATATGCCGGACCGCTCATCGGCGAACCGTTAGTGCCGTACGCCCGTCTGACGGCGCACTGCGTAGAGCCGGCGTGACCACGCGTGCCTGGCCCGAGATAGCACCCCCGTCGGCCTGAGCCAAGACCGCCATCTTATCAATCAGGAGGAGAATCGTCATGCCTAGCCGTGAGAGCACCTGGGACCTGGTGTGTGAACATACCGAGAGTATCAATCTGCGCCGGCACATGCTGGCGGTGGAGGCCGCTATGTGCGCATATGCCCGCCGTTTTGGCGAGGACGAGGCGGTGTGGGGTCAGATTGGACTGATTCATGATTTCGACTATGAGCAAAACCCAGTCGTGGCCACCGATGGGCATCCCAACACCGGCGCACCCATCCTGCGCCAGCACGGTTACGATGAGACAATGGTCCTGGCCGTGCTCTCCCATGCAACCGAGGTCACCGGCGTGGAGCGACAGAGCCGCTTGGAGCACACGCTCTTTGCCGTGGATGAGCTGACCGGCCTGATCACGGCGGTGGCGCTGGTACGGCCCTCGAAAGACATCCGCGATGTGAAAGTCAAGTCGGTTAAGAAGAAATGGAAGGACAAGGCCTTTGCCGCCGGCGTGAACCGGGAGGACATCGAGGCCGGCGCGGCCGCGATAGACATGAATCTTTGGGAGCACGTCGGAATCGTGCTGGAGGCGATGCAGGGGATTGCTGGCGAGCTGGGGCTGGATGGGTCGGGGGGGTAGACGCGCCTTGGGGGCTAAACCCTCGAGGATCGTAGGGCAGACATGTTGTCTGCCGTCCCCTTGGCTGGGGGGCCTATTCTTTCAACCTGGTGAGGCAGAGGGCGAAGAGCGTGTCCGCCCTACACAGGGTCAGCGTTTTGATGCCCACGTTGGAGGCCAGGCCGTCGAGGATGGTGGGGCAGGCATTTTGTCAGCCGCCCCCGGTGCTACGGCAGGTAAATGGGCGGCAGCGCTACCCGTCCCACCTCAGCGGCGCCCTGGGCCGGGTCGTAGAGGATGAGCAAGGGCGTGTATTCCCCCGCCGGCAGCGAATCGGGCAGTGGCAGGTCGTACACGTCGGTAACGTATTCACCCGACCGCCAGGCGGTGGTGGGATAGGTGAAGTGGACCGGCACCGCATCGGTCTGGGCCACCAACCCGCCGTCGGTGGTCAGCAATCGCGCCGACACCTTCAGCTCTTGGGGCACAGCCGCCACTGCCTGCCACACCAGAGTCAGACGCAAAGGAGCGAGTTGGGCGTGACTTGGAGGACGGCTGATGGTGTAGCCGTGCAGCGTGATCGGCGTGATGATAGCGGCGTTCACCACCGTGGCGGTGGTCGGCGCGTTCATCACCGGTTGCGGACTAACCCGGATGAGCGGTCCTACTGCGTTCAGAGACCACAGCCGTGGCGCTCCTGGCAGATCGCGGGTGAGATACACCGGCAGCCCCTGATCCAGCAAGCCCGAAACCACTTCCCGCCGCTGGGACGAATCGTCGGCGGCCAGGGGGACCAAGTCGGGTCGCAGATCTTCCGTGGCCTGGAGATACCGGATCAGCGTGATCTCTCCCTGGATGCCCACGATGGTAGCGTTTGGCTCCAATGGCTGACCCATCATGTCATGTCCATAGTCGTAGACCGCCCAGTCATCAGATCGATTCATTTCGGGCAGGTTGTTCCGCAGCATCACCATGGATTGTCCGGTAAGGAGCAAGCCAGCGACAACCAAACCCAGGTGAGCCGCCAGCCGGCCGGTGACGCGCGAGTCCGGATGGTGAACTCTGCCGCGCAGGACGGTCAGCAACCACCCACCGCCTCGGCCCACCCAAATTGCCCAGATGAGAAACAACGGAATGAAAAAGACCTCGATGTCGGACACGCGGTACATGAGGTTGAACGCGCCGTAGGTGACAAAGGCGATTTCGGTGATGCCGCCAGTCAGTCTCCGCCGGTTGAGCACGATGAGACCTATCAGTCCAGCCACGAAGCCAATCCAGCCAAACTGCTTGACGAACAGGGTCAGGTAAAACAGGAGATTGCGCTCGACCGCCATCGGGTTCTGGAAGATGAAGCCCCCGTAACCTGAGGCAGTGACGTGCTGCCAGAAGCCAGCCAGCGTGTTGGTGTAGATGCCATCCAACGAGCCAATGTGTCCACGCAAGGGCAGGTACAGGTAAAGGAGCAGGGGGCTGGCGAAAGCTATCATCAGTTTCATCCCCCCCCATAACCAGGCCGCGAGCGAATCTGGGGTGCCCTCTGGTGTATGCTGATCAGACACTGCGTCGGACTGGGGTGCTGAATTGACTTTTCTCCACAGGCGCGCCATGCGCCAGAAAGCCAGAAGAACGGCGGGCAATAGCAGCAGGATGGTGCGGTGGTGGGTGAGCGCCAGGCCAAAGACCAATGCAATGCCCAAGGCCGGAGCCAGCAAGTCCGGCCGCGGCCGGGCGGATGCCGGCGCATCATCGCCTGCTGTGCGCTGATCCGGGGCGCGTAATTGCCATTGGACGTTATTGGCCGCGCGCGTAACCATCAGAAGGATCAGTGCCACGAACGTTGAGTTCAGCGTGTACACCTCAGCCACCGTTGCCTGCGACCAAAAGACAGGCGACACGGTCAGTGCCACCGCCCCGATGACAGCTCCCAGCACGCCTGGCCAGCACTGCTGGCCGTCGTCCGATCTGTACCCCGCCGCCAGCTCCAGCCCGATCAGATAGACGAGGGCTACCGTCAGGGCCCCCAAGACGGCGCTCAGCAAGTTGACCCGGTAGGCCACGTCGCCAGCCGGCACTTGGGTGAACAGCCAGGCAAGAATCGTATACAACGGATAGCCGGTGGGGTGAGCGATTCCCAACTGGTGGGCAACCAGCTGGAACTCAAGGCTGTCGTCGAAAAGGGCGACAACCGTGGGAGCCAGCGTGAGCGCGTACAGTATCATTGCCGCACCGAAGATCGGCAGTGCCAGCGTTTGTTGTCGCCTGAATGGGCGCAGCCAGGAGGCCATGGGGACAGTACCTCTGACTGGCATCATAACATAGAGGTTCACAGCTGGCAACAGCGCGAATATGTCAAGTTCTATCAACGAGCGTGGCGTTTTTGCTGTTTCTGATTTTGGGTTATACTATAGGGCAGGGAACATCAGGCTGCGCTTGGCGTGCCTGAGTGAAGGAGATGTGTGAATACCATGGATTTTCAAGAGCTGCTTGATCGTTATAGCCAGCTGCGGGAAGACCTCGACGCTGGAAACATCGATGAAGAGCAATTCCAGGACGAGATAGAGGGCCTTCAGGCAAAGGACGAGCAGGGACGTTATTGGACCATTGGTGCCCAGACTGGGAAGTGGTACCGCTATGACGGGCGTGACTGGGTCCAAGAGACGCCGATCCCGATGACCAAGCATCGGGGACGGGGCATCCCTGAGGCGGTTTCTCGTCAGGCTGCCGCCAGACAGGCAGCCGAACGTCCGGAAATGCCCAGATGGCTCTACGCTGGATGCGGCGGCCTGGTGCTGTTGGCGGTGGTGGCCGGCGTCGTCATCGCCGCGAGTTCTCTCCTGCAGAGCCGGAAGGCAACTGTCAGTCAGAAAGCGACGCCGACCCTGGTGTCGGGCATACCGGCCAACACACCCACTCCCGGCCCCACACCCAGTCTGACTCTCACGATCCAGCCCACACCTACGCAGCCGACGCTCAAGGTCTACTCGAATAGTGCCTTTGGCTTCAGCATGCAGTATCCCAGCGATTGGCAGGTCAAGGAGTCGAGCCAGCAGGTGGTGATGGCGCCCTCGGCCGAGGGGCTGACTACCTCCGCCACCAATAAGCCCAGCGTGAATGCCATTGCGTTCGCGGTGGGCAGTCAGCCTGGAGGCGTCGCTGAGAGTGCCTCCAGTGCACTCACCCGTCTGATTTCCGCGTTGCCGGCCGACCCTTCGTCTGGCGACACGGGGATTCGATCCGTCCACGGGGTTGACTGGGTCATCAGCCAGATCGAGCTTAACGCATCCGGTCCTGCCGGCGAGATGATCGCTTACGCGGCTGCCACCTACTACAACGGTGTCTCGTACACTGTGCTGGCGGCGGCGCCCACCGCTGTCTGGAATGCGCTGGCGCCCACTTTTCAACAGATGTTTGACAGCATACAGTTCACTGCTCCCCAGGCAGCTGTCGGCAGCCCCGTACCTGTCGCCGGTGCCACGCCCTTGCCAGTGGCGGGGAGCACGCCTGGGGTGGGGCCAACCGAGGAAGCCACTCCAGGTGCCACGCCGACACCAGTTACGTACGTGGTCCAATCCGGTGACACGCTGGGGGGCATCGCCATCCAGTTTGGCGTGAGTGTGGAAGACTTGCAGGCTGCCAACGGCATTGATGACCCGGCCAAACTCAGGGTTGATCAGGAGCTGATCATTCCGGGCGACGACTTCGCGCCGGCGGGTGCCGGGGCAGTGACGGCCACACCAACACCGGGTGCCGATATGACGCCAACGCTAGTGATTGCGATGGTACCTACATCAGGCACCTCATCCATCTCGGCTACTGAGGCCGTCACCGGCTCTGTCACAGTGACAGCTACGGTCGCTGCTGTGGAGGCCACCAGTACGCCGACGCCGGAAGCGGAGCCGAGTGGGGTGGTCCTGTCTGGCAAGATCGTCTATCCCGTGTTCGCCGCCGATCGAATGCTTCAAGACCAACCTGGCAGCTATGACATTTGGATGAGTGATCCTCAAGGCAACGGCCGGGAGGTTCTGTTGTTCAATGCCAGCCAGCCTCATCTCAACGTGGGCGGCGATCTGCTGGCCTATCGGAGTTGGGAACCCAGCCAGCGAGGGGTCGCGTTTACTACCATCGGTGGCGGCAGAGGGGGATTGCTCACCAACTTCGTGGAAGACGGTCTGCCAAGCTGGGACCCATCCTCCATCACCATGGTGTTCTCGTCGCGTCGCGAAGGGGACCGCGTACCCCGGCTATACCGGGTCAATCAAGCCAGTGAAGATGAATATGCGCTTGGCACGATTGCTGACTACGTGAGCACCTTGCCCGATGGCCGTCTGGTGTACAAGGGCTGTACGGTGGAAGGCGCCTGTGGCATCTACGTGGGCAACACCGAAGGCGGGGGTGCTGTGCTTATCAACAGTAGCACGAGTGACACAGCACCGGCGCCATCTCCTGACGGGACCCGGATTGCCTTTATGTCTCGGGAGCGGGAAGGGGCCGGCAACTACGAGATCTTCGTGATGAGTAGCGGCGGCGAGAACGTAACCCGGCTGACCAACAACGGCTCCAATGACGGACTTCCGGTCTGGTCTCCCGATGGGAGCGCTATTGCCTTCGCGTCCGATCGCGACGGCACGTGGAGTATGTGGGCCATGAATCCCGACGGCAGCAACCAGCGCAAGCTGTTCCCTATGGGGGGGTCACCGGACGGCATCGTGGCTTCCGAGATTTCGGTCTCCAGGGGCTGGCTGGAGGAGCGCATTTCCTGGAGCCGCTGAGCCAGTCGGGGATTCAGGTAACGACTTGACTCTGTCGGGGGTGGCTGCCTGGCCGCCCCCTTTTTTGTTTGACAACAGGCAGACCCGGCATGGCTCAAACCTTGGCTGGTCAGGGTCTGCCCCGAGGGTGCAGCCTCGATGTGTTGAATTGTCACGTGTCATTGACGCTTCTTCTCTCATCTGATATAATTGGTGCGACAGATTATCATCTATCAATTCACATACGGCAGGTAAAAGATGAGCGACTTGGTTGGCAAGAATCTGGGCAAGTATCGCGTTGTGGCGAGGCTGGGTCGAGGCGGTATGGCCGAAGTGTACAAGGCCTACCAGGCGGCTCTGGATCGCTATGTAGCTGTCAAAGTGATGCACAGTCATCTGATCGAAGATGGGGACTTCGTCGGGCGTTTCAAGCGTGAGGCGACGGCGGTGGCTGATCTCCGCCATCCCAATGTGGTGCGGGTTTATGATTTCGATGTGAGTGGCGATCTATACTACATGGTGATGGAATACATAGAGGGCCCCACGCTCAAGGCGGAGCTTAAGGAACGCAGCATAAAGGGCCAGATATTCAATCTACCGGAGACGACGCGCATATTCAGTGCCCTTGCCAGTGCCATTGACTACGCACACTCAAGAGGCATGGTGCACCGTGATCTCAAGCCAGCCAATATCATGTTCACCCGGGAAGGTCAGGTGGTGCTCACCGACTTCGGCATCGCCCGCATTATGGGGGCCACCCAATACACGATGACCGGGGCCATATCGGGCACCCCGGCTTACATGTCACCGGAACAGGGTCAGGGTGAACGGGGCGATGAACGCAGTGATATCTATTCGCTGGGTGTGATCCTGTACGAGATGGTTCTGGGGAGTGTGCCCTTTGATGCCGACACTCCTTTTGCGATCATCATGAAGCATATCAACGACCCCTTGCCGATGCCGAGAGCGATCAATCCCGACTTGCCGGATGGTGTGGAACGGGTGATCCTGAAGGCGTTGAGCAAGAACCCGGACGATCGCTACCAGACCGCTGGCGAGATGTCGCAGGCGCTCAGAGAGACAGTGGGGGTGTCGGCCGAGCAAACGCTGACCTCCGTGCCTGTCGCCACGATTGCGCCTACCCCGCGGGTGGAGGAAGTGCCTGTGGGGCTGGGAATCGGGGTTCCTTGTCCACCCGGATCGGCCCAGGCCGCTGCGGCCGCCCCCAGAAAGATTGCAGGCTTGCCATTTCTGCCGGTCGTGCTGGGTGTAGGTGCCGTTGCGTTTGTCTGTATCGTTGCGTTGGCCGTGGTTCTCACCCGGCTAGCCACCACCGGTCAATTGGCTCAACGGGCACAGCAAGAGAGCATCAATGCCACCCAAACGGCCGTAGCGGTGGCCGTATCTACCCAGGAAGCGGACACGCCCACCCCTCTCCCTACCCTGACGGACTATCCCACCTACACGCCGCCTCCCTCGCCGACTGAGCGGGTGGTCGTCGTCACACCTACGCCACTGCCAGCTGCCGACACACCATCATCCCCGCCGCTGACTACCGATACGCCACCACCGCCACCGACCTACACACCGTTACCTACCTACACGCTGCAGCCTACCCATACCCCGTTGCCGCCGCCCACCGATACGCCGGCACCAGTGGTGCCGGCCGGGACGGAGGTGACTGAGGAATCGACTCCGGCCGCATCGGATGAGACACCAACGCCTGAGGCCGAGGTTGTGTCCATCAGCGGCAGACTGGCCGTCCCGGTGGACAACGGTTTCGGCAGCTATGACGTGATAGTGTACCAGCTTCCTGATGCTGAGGTGGTGGGCGAGATATCCAACGCGCGCCAGCCAAACTTTCGCTCGGACGGAGTGTTGGCTGTCAATGGGGAAGGTGGGGGCGCAGACAACGTGTGGCAATATACCGCTGACGGCGCCGCCGTGGGCGAGGTTTCCGCGTCGCCGGGCGACCACCATCCTTTCTGGAAGGCAGACGCCAGCGGCATTGTGTACGATAACCCTGAGATGGTGTGCGCCAAGACCTCTTGTCCGGAGTGGCACGTGTATGTGCAGGCTGGTGCCAATAAGCCGGAAACACGCACTGTGGCCGACAAGTTCATTCTGGATGGTGATATCTTCCGCGATCAGCCGATGTATCCCCTGTGGGCTTCGGATGATCACATACTGTTTCGGGCGTGCGACATCTGGGCCGGCGGAAGTGGGGGCGGAACTTGCGGCATCTGGCGGGTCCCCTCTTGGGCAACACACGGAGGGACTGGCTTCAGTGTTCCTGCCAATCTGACAAGTAATGATGACATCCCCACGGATACCAAGGGGGACCGCCTTGTCTACATGTCCGCCAAGGACGGGAACTGGGAAGTGTACGTGATGGGCATCGCCGGGGGGCTGGCCACCAATGTGTCGAAGGATTCGGCTGACGACGGCTTAGGCACTATCTCGCCCGACGGCAAGTGGGTTGGCTTCGTCTCTAACCGTGGTGGCAGCTGGGGCGTGTGGGTAGTCCCCATCAATGGCGGCTCTGCTACCCGCGTTCCTATAGACGTTCTCGCGTGGGGCGGCGGCGGTCGTGACTGGACCAACGAACGCATGTCTTGGGGACCCTGAACCTATGGATGACAACAACAGCGATGGCTATTCAACCGTGGTGGGGCGTTCCATTGCTCCCATTCTGGAGGTGGTACGGGGCAATGAACGGGGACGCATCCTTCACCTCGGGTTGAATACCCGTATCGGCCGTGAACACGAGAATGACCTGGTGCTGACTGATCCCCGGGCCTCGCGGTTCCATGCACTGATCCACCTGGTCGAAGGGCAATGGGTAGTCCGCGACGAGGGAAGCATAAACGGCACGTTTGTCAACGACAAGAAGGTGAGCGGCGGACAGCCCCTGAAACCAGGCGACAGAATCACGTTAGGCGATACCGAGTTGGTGTTCCAGCCATCTCAGGTTGGTTTGGGGTCTCGGACTGCGCCCGCGCCCGCGGGTACATCGCTGGCGGTTTCGGATCACCGGCCTGAGGATGAGTCCCCGCAGTGGGGATGGTTCTGGATTGCCGGGGGGCTGGCACTGATTGTCGTCCTGGTAGCAGTGATCGTGGTGGTGCGCACTGGCGGGCGAATGACAGTGCGCCCTTCCTCCTCATCGACGGCGACGGTTGATCACCTGGTGGACGGCTTCGTACTGTCCTATGAGGATGATTTCAGTGACCCGAGCAGCGGGTGGGACGATGCGTTCGACCGAAACACCGTCAAGCAATACGGCAACAACAAGTACTACGTTGAAGTGACCACCAGCAACTTGGTGGCATGGGGTCTGGCCAACCGGGATGTAGCTGACTTTCGCCTGCAGGTGGACGCGACCCAGGACTCTGGCCCCAACAACAATGGCTATGGCGTCCTGTTCCGGTTTCGGGATCGAGACAATTACTATCGCTTTGACATCTCCGGTGAGGGCTTCTTCCTTCTGAGCAAGTTCTACGAAGGTGAATGGTCTACGCTGGTGCCGTGGACAGCTTCGTCCGCTATCAATGTGGGACAGGCTACGAACATGCTGATGGTGGAGGCCATCGGTGACCGGATACGCGTTTTCGCCAACGGCGTTGATCTGGCTGAGGCCCAAGATGACTCCTTAGCCCATGGCAACTTTGGCTTCTTCGCCAACACATTCACTGATCCCAATCTAATTGTGAGTTTCGACAATATCAAGTTGTGGACGCCTCGGGGCGAAGCACTGGCGCTCATTCCCACGGTCACCCCCACTCGCTTCATGCCTACACCCACGGCGGGACTCGTTCCTGAGGCGGAAGTGGTGGCCGAGCCGACAGATGGCACGCGCTTGGTGGATACCATTGAGGTTGAAGCGCCAACACCTGAATCAACGGCCGGACCGGTAGTTGTGGTCACATCAGCTCCCCCGGCAACCCCGTCGCCAACTCCTTTGCCGCTGCCCGAATATGCGTCGCGCGACGTGCCGCTGGCTCGCAACACAGTCCCCCTGACCGGACGGTTCTGCTTTCCCGTCTTCGACCCGGAAACCGGGACCTACAACGTATTCTTGGCCAACGTCGATGGGAGCGATCGTGAACTGGTGGTGGAAGAAGCAAGTCAACCGAGGCTCAATTCCGATGGCACACGTATTGTCTTCCGCTCGTGGAAGGCCGACAGTCGCGGTCTCATTGAACGAGCGGTGGCGGATGGCGATGGATGGCGGTTCAACAGCTTCTTTGAGTCCGCCAGGCCAGCTTATGCGCCGGGCGATCAGTCTTTCCTCTTCCATTCACGTGAGGGGGGGGCGCAACCGGCGATCTACCGCACCATTGGTGCTGAGCACCAGGTGCTCCGTCGTGAGGGAGGCCCGATCCAGGGAGAGTCACCTGCTTGGGTGGACAATGATCGCTTCGTCTACAAGGGCTGCCTGGGCGGAGATTGCGGCTTGATCCTGAGCAACGCGGATGGTAGCTTCCCCACGCAGCTGACTCAGGATCCCAGCGACGTCAACCCCG
>JAUVRU010000465.1 GCA_030597485.1 Anaerolineae bacterium | reverse complement strand
CCGGCCGAGTAGGTATCGACAAAGTCGATAGTCTGTTCCTGGGCCAGACGTCGATACTTGTCTTCATATTCCACCTGAACGAATCGGGCCACCAGGTTCTTTTGCCGAGTCCGATAGACGCCCTTGACGCCGGTCACCTGGGCGTCGTCGAAGGGCGCACACATTCGCTCAATCCAGTCGGGTGCCGGCTCACAATCTGCGTCGGTGAAAAGCACCAGATCGCCCCGGGCTGAAACCAACCCCTGATTGCGGGCAGCAGCTGCACCCGCCCGACGTTGAGACAGCAACTGAACCGGATAGCATCGCAGTACCCCTGTTGTGTCGTCCGTTGAACCGTCGTCGACCACGACGACTTCGTAGGTGTCCTTGGGGACTGTCTGGTGAGCAAGGGCTTTCAGGCAGGCCCCTATGTGATGTGCTCCGTTGTGCACAGGCACCACCACAGATACTCGCATTACGTCATAGCCCTTTCCGGGTGTTCGCTATCATGCTTCGATGCAGGTGGCTATCCCGCCAGCGAAAAGAAGGGGCACTATCACCACCAGGTGCAACAGCACGGCACAGGCCAGGGCCTCGCTCCGTTCAACACCATACGCTGACAGGGCCAGCACCACCAGGAAATGAAAAAGCCCCACCCTCGCGGGCGGGGCAGGAACGACGGCACCAGCGTAAAGGGCCACCAGAATCAGAAGCGCTGCTGTCCAGTGGACCCTCAACCCCAACGAAGCGAAGATAGCCCAGTTGGTGGCGGCTCCCAGGCCCCAGACGACGGCTGACCACAGCGCCATCCACAACAGGCGCCCGGCGCGGCTGGCAGCGGCAAGACTGACGCCCAATTCCGCCGCTGGCATCAGGAATCGACGAGCAAACCAGCCGGTGGGCTGGCTGCCTTCCCAACTCCGCCGGTTTCCACTGCGCTGCCACACCCACGCAGCTGTCAGGCCCAACGCAACACCTACCACGGTTAGAACACCCACCAGTATCCCTGACCGCGACAGCCAGGCCGGCCACGGTCCCCAGAACAACAGCCCGGCCAGGCAGGCCAGCAGCATCAGGGCATCGAGGGCTTTCTCGACCACAACCGTGTAAAACGTGAAAACAGAGCCCACCGCCAGGCGTCGGCCCACCAGGTAAGCACGGGCGAAATCACCGGCCCTGATCGGCGCCAGCAGATTGACAGCCTGCCCCACCAGAACACCGCGCAGCGCCAGCACCAGCGGGACACCCTTGCCGTCATCCGTCAGGATGAGCTGCCACCTGAGCGCCTTGGCCAACTGGGTGAGCGCCACCAGCACCAGGCTTAAGGCTACCGGCCATAGGACGACGTGGCTGAGAAGTCCCCACACTTCCTCCAGGTCGGTCCCCCGCAGCGCCAGGAAACCAGCCAGCAACCCCAGCAGCAGTCCCACCACCAGGCGCACCGCCTGTTTTGTCAACCTGTCCCGCCGCGATCGGGCAGCCTCTGTTGCCAATCCGAGTTCAGACCTGCCTCCCGGCACGCTCACGGAACGAGGGTGGGAGCAGGAAGATTGATCCCGGCATCGTCAGAATCGCCGCCACGCCAGGCGCCAGTCACACTGTCCCCATTCTTGAAGATCCAGGGCATACGGATGCGGTCCGTTGCCACGAAAACAGTCCCCACTGCCTGGTTATTACCCTCATCCACCTCCGCTATCGTGTCGTCAGGATCAACCCACACGTAGATAGTGTGCGGGCCGGGCACGTCCGTTGTCCAGGCAATCTGAGCGGTAACTTCTTCGTCACGACCAAGGGGGGCGGCGGGACTGGGAGCGATGGTAAGGCATCCAATCTTGGCCCCGCTGCCACCTGGGGGGCCGTCCCAGAAGTCGGTCTTCACGCCGAAGACCGCCAGATGACCCACGTTTCTCACCTGGGCGCGTATGGTGATGGTCATCGGCCCTCCATCTGGCAGCAGCGGGTTGGGAGGATCGAAGGTCATGGCGTTGACTGTTAAGTCCGGCCGGAAATCCAGCGTAGCGCTGATGGTGTTGTTGCTCTCGTCTGCCTCGCTTATGGCGTTGGCAGGGTCAACCTGGACGTAGATCTGGTGGGCGCCCTTGGCCACGGTGCTCCAGGTAACAGCGGTGGTGGGAGACGGGCTCTGGTAGCGCGAGGGGACGCTTGACAAGACATGGTCATCCCCCAATTGCGTGCCCGTATCCGGCTCACCGTGCCAATAGCGCACCAACACATCGTCAGCCGCCTGGGTGCCCACGTTGAACACCCGGCTGGAGATGGTCACGGTCACCGGGTCGCCGGCGAACAGGTCGGCAGGGTGCTCAAACGAGAGGTCCCAGGGCACCAGGTCTCTGTAGCCCACCTTCAACGGACCCACGTAGTCCCCGAAATCGGTTCCCAACGGAGTGATCTCCTTGCTGCTGCTGGAAAACAGATTGCCATTGTACGACCAGTCCTCGTTCAGGCTGTACCAGTTCCAGGCCTGCACCAGGCGGTTGCCGTCAGCCGGGTAGCCGGTGCCGCTGTCCCTTGCGGCCAGGAAGTAGTCGAACGAACTCTGCATGAAGGCGGTGACGCGGGGGTAGCCGAAGGGCCGACCGTTGTTGGGGCCGCAATCCGGATCCGAGTAGCGGGGGTCTCCATCGCACAGCCAGAATGGCATCAGCACGCCATACTCGGATACGATGAGCGGTTTATCCCGTTCCCCGTGATCTGCCATCCACTGGCGAAAATCCCGCGTCTGCTCTTTGAGCAATTCGATGTCATCTGTCTCCCACACCTCACGCCGCAAGGCCCGACCCAGGCTTACCTGGCCAGGTGGAATGTCGCAGCCCCATCCGCCCTGTTCTTCATTGAGGATCATGGCGTGAATATTCCACAGGTCAGCGGGCAGCTTGGTCCCGTAAGTGTGTTGGTAGACGCACATCACGATGTCCAGGTACTGGAGACGGATGGGTGTGGCCTGCACGATGCCGCCGATTGATACTTTGGCTGTGGGGTCGACCGTCTTGAGCAGATGATACAGCTCGTGGTAGACCATGGCGTATTCATCAGGACAGACGTCGTCCATG
>JAUVRU010000444.1 GCA_030597485.1 Anaerolineae bacterium | reverse complement strand
GAACAAGGCCGGCATGCCGCCGGTATGCCAGAACAGGATGGTTTCGTCCGCGCCGATGAGGCCACGGCGAACCATCTCAATCAAGCCTCCCATAGCACGTCCCGTGTACACCGGGTCAAGCAGCAGCCCTTCCAGACGGGCAGTCAATCGGATGGCCTCCCGTTCCAGCTCGCCGACAACCCCATAACCGCCACCCAGATAGTCCTGGTTGACCACAAAATCGTCCGGGTAAAAGGCCGCTTCCATGTTCAGGAGAGAAGCGGTACCATTGGCTAGCTGCGCTAGGTGGATCGCATAGGGATCGTCGCCCGCCTCTCCCTTGTCTATGCCAATGCCCAGAATCTGGCCCATGAATCCGACAGCGCGCGCGCCCACCACCAACCCCGCCTGAGTGGCGCCCGAACTGGAAGGGATGACAATACGATCAATGGCGGTCAGGGGTATGCCATCGGATTGCTGCACGCTCAATTCCTGCATGGCCAACACATAGCCAGCAGCGCCAATGGCATTGGAGCCGCCGTAGGGGACAACGTACGGGTGACGCCGGGCTTCTTTCAGCTCACCAGCAATCGCTTCAAGTTTTCCACCTCGCCGGTCCGGCCCACTCCAGTGAATCTCAGCACCCAGCAGCGTGTCCAGCAACAGATTGCCGGATGGTGTCGAGGGAGGCTCACCCCCCAACACCAACACACAGTCCAACCCTGCCCGAGCTGCCGCCGCCGCTGTCTGTCGGCAGTGATTGCTCTGGACGGCGCCAGCGGTAATAATGATGTCGGCTCCCTGAGCCAGCGCATCGCCAATGAGGAATTCCAGCTTGCGAGTCTTGTTGCCGCCCGACGCCAACCCGGTTTGGTCGTCCCGTTTCACCAGCAGGCGTGGCCCACCCAGCGCACGGCTCAAACGCGGGAGGGCTTCAACTGGCGTCGGCAGATGAGCCAGTGGAACCCGAGGAAGCCTGTCCAGATTCATTTTCACCCCCTCATGCAGCAGCGACATAGAACCTCAGCCCGCTAGCGAGAAACGGGCTTTCGATGATCCATCATTAGGCCTCATACGGCCCCACTATCGCCAGGGCATACCGGTAGGGGTCAAGGTATTTCTGAGCGGCCGCTTGCATCTGCTGTCTGGTCACAGACCGTATCAGGGACGGATAGCGCATAATGTAGTCGTCACCCAAGCCGAACACCTCCATGCTGAGGAGGGTATCAGCAATTCCCTCATTTGTCTCTAGATGCAGGGGAAGAATGCCGGTGAGGTAATCCTGCCCGTCCTCTATCTCCTCATCCGACACCGGCTCGTCACGCAATCGTTCGATTTCTGCCACCACGCTGTCAATCGCCTGATCCACACTCTCCGGACTGACTCCGGCCCGCACGCTCCATGGCCCCGGACCCAGCCCCGCATTCAGTGTGGAGTAGGCATAGTAGGCCAATCCCTGCACATCACGCACGTTTTGGCCCAGCCGTCCCATCAGGCCCAGCTGGCCCAGGATGACATTCGCCAGCCGGGCCGCGTGGAACTCAGGGTCCTTACGCGCCGGGCCAATGGTGCCCAGAACAATATCAACCTGCGTCTTGTTGGTCATAGTACGCACAGTGCGTCGTTGCTCGGTCAGCGGTTCGACCGTCGGGATCCCCGAGGGAGGATGGTTCGCCGCAGGTCGCCAGCTCCCCAGTCTCTTCTCCAGCGTGTGATACACACCGTCCGCAGCCACGTCACCCACCACCACCATCACGGCTTCATCCGGGCGGTAGTGGGTATGGTAGAAGTCAATTAGATCGTCACGTGCGATACTGGGCACGCTCTCGAGCGTGCCTTCATCCGGTCGCCCATAGGGATGTTGTACCCCATACAACATCTGTCTGTACTCACGGCTGGCCAGGCCCCTGGTGTCATCCTCAAGCTCCTTGAGACCGGTGATGATCTGCCCGCGCAGCTTTTCAACCTCCTTCTCGGGAAAGGCCGGGTTGAGCAACACATCGGACAGCACATTCACCAATAGATCAAAGTCCTCGGTCAGTGACTTGCCGCCCCATCCAACCAGGTGACGTCCCGCGCTAAAGAAGGCGCTGGCCCCAACCGATTCCGTAATCTCGTTGATCTCCTGGAAGGAGCGAGTGGCGGTGCCGTGGGTCATGGCTGAGGCAGTGAAGACAGCCAGTCCTACCTTTTCAACAGGATCATCCATAGATCCTGCCCACAGGTGACCTTCCATCACGACGCTGGGGCTGGTGTGGTTCTCCTGCACGATCAGATTGATTCCATTTGACAGGGTGAACCGCCGGATGGTATGTGGGCCAATGGGACCGGCCTCGTCCGGCGCTGGTGATGTGGGGTGGTCCGGTGTCATCAAGGGCATCCTCTCAAATCAGATGGGCACAAACCAGCCAACGCTACGATTGTTCAGGACCAGATATGTCTGTGCTACCCGCTGCACGTCAGCAGCGGTAACCGCTGCCAGGTCGTCAAGGTAAGTATAGAAGCCTGTGTAATCCTCCACCATTCCCAGCAGACCCAACCACAGCGCCTGGTTGGTGACGCTTTCCAGCGCGTAGGCCACTTGAGCTCTGGTCTGTTTCTGGGCCTTGTTCAGCTCGTCGGGGCTGACCAGCTCATCCTGAATACGCTTCACCTGATCCCACATAATCCCTTCTACCTCTTCCAGCGAGCGCCCATCGCGAACTGTCGCCTGGAACAAAAAGAGGCCAGGATCTATGCCGGCAGTAAAGTCGCAACCGGCCTGTGCGGCCAGCTCAGTCTCAACCAGCCCCTTGTACAACCGCGCACTGCGGTGGGTGGGGGTTGAGCTGCCGCCCATCGTCATGAAGCCGGCGCCAGCCAGCACCGCGTCAAGCACTATCAGCGGGAACTTATCGGCATGACGAGCATCGGGCACATGGAAGGCCCCTTGAAGGTATTGCGCCGTGCCCGGCTGGCGTACCGCCACTCGCCGCTCGCCGGTCTGGGGAGGTTCTACTGCAGCCACCGGCGGCGGCGGACTGCCGGCCGGAATCGGTCCGAACAGTTCCTCGATACGTGCACGCGTCTCCTTGGCATCCACATCGCCAACCACAATCAGAAGGGCATTATGCGGTCCGTAGTAGGTCCGGTAATGATTCCATAGGTCATCGCGGGTCAGACGTAGCAAGTCTTCCTTCCACCCGATAACCTGGTGTCCATATGGATGAGCCCGGAAGGCGAGG
>JAUVRU010000279.1 GCA_030597485.1 Anaerolineae bacterium | reverse complement strand
CAGCCAGGCCAGAATGGGGGGCAGCGGCATCCAGTAGAGGTGGCTGGGGGGGGGCAGGCCAGCCGGGTCGGCCAAGCAATTCCACAGAAAGGGCTCGGAAAGACCTGCGCCTCTGGTCAGGTTCAGAGCAATGTCATAGCTGTAGGCAGCGTCCATGGAGCCCGGGTGCGGGATGAAGAGCGCCGCGAGCAGGCGGAGGCTTAGTGATAGGGCAAACAGGAGAAACCAGTCAGAATGTTGCCTGATCATCGGGCTGCCTGCAGTGCGTGAAAGGGGAGCGGGGCGGCCGCCGCCGGGGGTGGGCCTGTCTGATACTCATACAGATCCAGATCGTTGAACGAGGTGACAGACATCAAATTGTAGTGCCGTTCCAGCCACATGCGGTGCGGATGATCTGGTTGACCGCCGTCGCGATATTCGTCAACGGCTCGCCCGAAGATGACAAACCACACCCGATCATGGCCTCGTGTGGCCGTTTCCAGATCAGGTGTGGCGAACAGGCCAAGGGCTTCCTGGGTAGGGTAGGCCAGAGTGTCGCTGGGACTTCCTGGCTCGTCAGCGATGAAAGCCTGTGGCAGGGACCGGTCGTAGTAGTGCGTAGGGAGGAAGGTCAGCTTGTTGCTGTGAACGATGGCGTCACCCGGCTGGCGATGAGCGCGCAGAAACGTGGCCGCTTGGTCGAAGGGGGAGCGGGGGAATTGGGCGTAGGTATAGTGATTCCATAGCGAGGCGGTAGCAATCGCGACCGCTGGCACCAGCAATGCCCATTTGATCGGCCTGGGCACTTCCCCCACGACGAGCGTGGTTGCCACCAGCACGTAGTACGTCAGTGCCGAAGGCAGCAAGGCGCGCACGATGTAGACAGGGCGTATCTGGGAGAGAAGGAAGATCAGGAGAATAGGAACAACCGTGAGGAGCAGGAAGAGGGACACCCATCGAGCCTCTCCAGACTCCGGGCGAGTATTCGCTAAGCCTGGACGGCGGACCAGATGGAAGACGATCAGAGCGGCTATCAGCAGACTGAAGAAAAGCGCGGGAGGCAGCAGGCAGCCGGGCAAAGACTGGTTGTCATAGGCGAAATGGAAGACGAGAAGCGTCTGGATGAGCTGTGCAATGCCGGGTTGTTGTACCCAATAGGCCTGCTGAATCTTGCCAATCTGGCTGGGCACCACCATCAACCATGGCGCAAACAGGCCCACCATCAAGATATGCGACAGCAGGAGGGGGCGGAGATTGCGCCAGCGTGCTCCCCGCGGCCGAAACCATGCCCACAAAACCCAAAGATCCATCGCGATTAGGAACGCGAACGCCAGGTTGTGCGCATACAACGTGATGGCTCCGAAAACGCTGAAAGCAATCCAGTCGCCGCATTTCCCCCCAGCCCAGGCTCTGACGAAGAAGTACGTTGTGGTTATGGCGGCGAAGCCGAGGAGGGCATACATGCGCGCCTCTTGCGAGTAGTAGATGGGGAAGGGAGCGATGGCGACGATGGTCGCTGCTGCCAGGCCGCTGCGCCAGCCGAACAGGCGACGCGTGAGCAAGTAGACCATGATCACCGTAGCAGTGCCCAGCAGCACCGACAGGGCGCGCACGCCGGCCGGTGACTGGCCCACTAGCCGCATCCAGGCGTGCAGCACCGAGTAGAAGAATAGAGGGTGTACGTCTGCGGCAGCGCCCTGAAACTGAGTCAGGGTACCATACAGCATGGTGGACAGCGGCTTCTCCGCGTACAGCACGGCAAACGCCTCGTCGTACCAAAAGGGGCGCCCGCCCAGGTTGATCAGACGCAAGGCCGCGGCCAGTGCTGTGATGGCCACGGGCGGCCAGGGCCCGGACAGGACTGGATGATGACACTTGGCTTGAGAATGGCGTAAATCGGCCATTGGGCTACCCGGTCAATCGGTGGTTATTCGGTAGATCGTTACCATCTGGTTGCGATACGTTTCTTCGAGGTACGCCGCGGTATATGGATCGAATTGGCCTAAGGGCCGCTCCTCCGGGCCGTAGAACAGGTAGTCCACCCCATAGCGCGCCAGGATGGCTTGCCGTTCCCCGCCGGGCGTGGCCAAATCGAAGAAGACGGCCACATCAGCCCGTTTCTCATCGAAGAAGGCGGTCTCATCCCAGTGTCCCCACACCACACGCCGGCCGGTGCGGGCCGGAATGACGTTGCCAACCCGGTACGACGACAGCACCACCGCATCAGCCGGGCTGTTCTGACCTAGCCAGGCCAAAGCTTCCTCCACCGCTGCCGGCTGGGTGATGGAGGGGTGTGCCATGGCTGCCGACACTGTGCTGCCTGACAGCAGCAGTAGATTCGAGATGCTGGCCAGCGCCACCACGAGCGCCGTGATCAGACCGCCCAGCCGTTCGCGGCTGTAGTCTTTGGCTGATAGCCAGCCTGCCAGGCGAGATTGCTGGATGGCGGGCACAACGGCACGCTGCAGACCGATGGCGGCCAGCGCTGCCAGGGGGATCACCGCGCCAAAGATCATGCGGCGCTGGGCGGACAGAGGAATGTAGCTGGCGAGACACGCCAACACGGGCCAGGCTACCAGAAGCCATTGGCGCTCATCTCGTCGCTTCAAGACCTGCCATGCGCCCGGGAGGGCCAGTGCAAATATGAGACCGTAGCCGGCCATATAATACCACACCGGTGGCGACGGCACGATATCTTGGGCCAGGAAGCTGCGCCATACTGGATGCCGGTTGAACTGCAGAGCGTAGCCAGCTATGAATGGTGCCAACACGAGACCAAAGACGGCCAAAGCCAGCCCCTCGCGCAGCGGCAGACGACCGCGGACACCCCACACGGCCACCCAGTACCCCGCCAGGACCAGCCCGGCAATCACCAGCAGGTAGGGATTGACCAGTGCCAAGGCAAGCCCGGAAGCCAGGGCCAACAGCCAGCTGCGGACCTTCCCCTTTTCCCCGAAGTACATCACCATGGCTCCCAATATGCCCATCAGCAGGGCCATGGCCAGCGCTGAATGGGGAAAGAGGAACAGAGTGAAAAACACATAGGCTTCCATCAGCCAGAAGTCTATCGGTGATACGCCTGCCGGCGCCAGATTCCGCGCCACGGCTACGACCAGCCATCCGATCCCGGACCCGGTGGCCGCCAGTAGATAGGCTGTCCAACGCTCAGGCTTTGCGGTCAGGAATAGGGCCAGAAACAGATAGAGACTGACCAACAAGATGAGGCCACACCCGATTCGGGCCGCGTGATAGACTAGGATGAGGGGCAGGCCCAAGCCGGCGGCCACGTGCCCCAAGGCCAGGTAGAAGACATACAGAATCAGAGCGGGATGGTCTTCAGGTGTGTACAGCAACGTGGCGGACCATTGCCCCTGCACTCCCTGTTGCATGATGGCCAGGTAGGTGTTTGAGTCGATCTCGTCCAGCACGAAGCCGCCGAAGACCCGGTCGGGAGGGGCAGCCAGATAGCCAACCATGTACGGCAGGCACGAGACCACCACGATCAGCAGCGCCACAACGATCACCGGCCGCAATTCGCCGGCAGCCAGGCCAGCGCCGGCCAGGATTCTGGACCTCTGTGACGGTTCAGCTCGCGCCATGCTGTATGCACTCCCGGGAGAGGTCAGGAACTGTCTCACGCATCGAGCTCTGCAAGGGCCTTCTTGCCCAAATGAAGATTATGAACACTCCCACCGGCAAGGGCAAGTACATGATAGGATGCTCAAATCGGCCTTCCACCGTCGTCGTGAACATGGCCCATCCCGCGACCGTGCTCAACAGGTAAACCACGGCCAGCAGCGAATCGCCTTTGGGCCAACGATCAGCCGCCGCTTTCAGGCAGAAGAGGAGCGGGATATAGAGTGCTACGTAATTGGTGGTAGCTGTTCGCAGCACCACCAGATTGGTGATGATGAGTGTCATGCCGATGAGCCAATGGAACAGGCCGGATGCGACGCTGGCTTGGGGCAGGTGCCGCCACTGGAAGAGTAGATAGATCACCAGCAACCCGGATGACCCGATCTCGCGCAACGTGGCGGCCGCTTCGCCCAGCTGGAGTCCCGTTTGGGGCAGGTAGTGATGGGTGATAATCCAGATTGGCGATCCGATGGCCGTGTAGGAGGAGTAGCGCCCGATTTGGCCCACAAACTGCGCGAACCAACCGGGCAGCAAGGCAAATGAGGCGCCCGTCAACAAGACCATGGTGGCGGACGCGGCGATCAGGAACCGCCAGCGTCGCTGACCTATCGCCCATAACAGCAATGCCGGGATGAAGAAGAGACTCATCTGCGGCTTGATGGTGGT
>JAUVRU010000259.1 GCA_030597485.1 Anaerolineae bacterium | reverse complement strand
TCGTCCCACCCATGGACGCCGCCGAGGCTAGTCTCATTGATGATCTTACCGTCTACGCCACCCCCAACCTGCTGACGCTGGTGGACCACGTGACCGGTCACGAGAGGCTGTCCCCTTACCAGCGCGATGCGGATCAGTTCGATGCTGATGACCTCCCCGCCTACGCGGCCGATATGGCCGAGATCAAGGGGCAGGAACACGTGAAGCGAGCCCTGGAGGTAGCATCCGCTGGCGGCCACAACGTGTTGATGGTGGGTCCGCCCGGTGCCGGCAAGACGCTGTTGGCCCGTTCCATGCCCGCCATCCTGCCCCGGCTCACGCTGGACGAAGCGCTGGACGTCACCCGCGTCTACTCGGTGGCCGATGCCCTGCCCCCAGGCGAGCCGCTCATCCGCCATCGCCCCTTTCGCGCTCCGCACCACACCATCAGTTACGCCGGGCTGGTAGGTGGTGGGCACTGGCCGCGGCCGGGGGAGATCAGCCTGGCCCATCTCGGGGTTCTGTTCCTGGATGAGCTGCCCGAGTTCGGCATTCGCCTGCTGGAGAGGCTGCGCCAGCCGTTGGAGGATAAGATGATCTCCATCAGCCGATCGGCCGGGTCCCTGACCTATCCGGCCAACTTCACCCGGATTGGGGCTATGAATCCCTGCCCGTGCGGCTACCACGGCGATCCGGAGAAGGAGTGCAGCTGCAGCCCGGCCATGGTGTCACGCTACCAGAAGCGTATCTCCGGGCCATTGCTGGACCGCATCGACATTCACGTGGAAGTGCCGCGGGTAGACTACGACAAGCTGAGTGGCGACCGATTGGGCGAACCATCACAGGTGGTGCGCCAGCGAGTCGAGGCCGCGCGCCAACGGCAGCAAGAGCGATTTGTGGACATGTGCGATCGCCCCCAGGAAGCGTCCGCCGGTCAGAGCGTGCTTATGGGTGGGCCCATCCGGTGCAATGCCGATATGGGGCCGGCCGAGGTACGCCAGTTTTGCCAGGTGGACGAGACGGGCAACAACCTGCTCAAGGCCGCCATGCAGCAGCTGCAGCTCAGCGCCCGCGCCTATCACCGCATCCTGAAGCTGGCCCGCACCATCGCCGACCTGGCGGACAGCCAGGGGATCGAGACCGCGCACCTGGCGGAGGCAATCCAGTATCGTCCTCGGCGGCAGCTCTGATCTGAAAGGAACGATTGCCAAGAGGGCAATGCCGCTGAAGCCAGTGTAAGAGAATCAAGATGTTATTATGGCCTTCAAGGACCGAATTCGCCTTCCGGCACTGACCCTAATCCATCGCCGGGTCCGCTTGCTGAACTTGCTGGCTGAGTTCATCGAGACCGGGCAGCGCCTGATCACCATTTACGCGCCCAGCGGCTATGGCAAGTCCATTCTCTTGGCGGATTTTGCCCAAACCACAGACCTGCCGGTCTGCTGGTGCTCTCTGGAACCAACAGACCGAGACCCCGCTGCTTTCTTGGCCCTCCTTGTCTACAGCATCACCGATCGCTTTCACGAGATCGAACCAGGCGGGCTGCTCCAGCTGATAGAGCAAGGTGATACCCAGAGCAGTGTCCGCCGGATTGCCGACCTACTGCACACCGTTGGCCCCCACATCATCATCATCGACGACTACCATAAGGCCAGTACTGCTGCCATGACCCTGGCGCTCAACGGACTCCTGGACCAACTGCCCGAAGAGAGCCGGTTGATCGTGGCTGCTCGCGGCGATATGGCCCTCGACACTCGCCAGGTGCTCGAACTGCTGGTGGCCGAGCGGGCGACCGGTCTCTCCGAGGAAGAGTTACGTTTCACCCCGGAAGAGCTGCAGTTGCTAGTACGCAAACGATTTGGCCGCCAGATTGACCTCAGCGACGCCGCAGAAATCGCCCGCGCGACCGATGGAAACATCGCCCAGATTCTGTTGACCGGGCACGCTATGCATGCCGGCGACATGATCGGCAGATTAGGACAGCAGTTAGGCGATGACCGGGAGACGATCTATAATTACCTGGCCGATGAGGTATTGAGCAAACAGCCGCCAGACGTACAGCACTTCATGCTGCGTACAGCCGTCTTGCCTGACATGACCGCTGAGTTGTGCAATGATCTTATGGGGACGACCGACGCCCAGGCACGCATCGAGGGACTGGTGCGCGAGGACCTCTTCATCACTCAGATCGGGGCCAGCTTCAGGTATCATGATCTGTTTGCTGAGTTCTTGCGGGCCAAGCTGGCCGAGGATGCGGAACTTCACCGTCGCGTCTGCATCCAGGCAGCTGGCCTCCTGGAGAAACGATCCCGCCTTGAGGAAGCCGTGAATCTCTATCTCTCGGTTCAAGCGTGGGCCGAAGCTGCGGCCTTGCTAGAGGCCAAGGAGAGGTTCTTCTACGATACCGGTCGCGCCTTGACCCTGAACGACTGGCTGGCGCGGATTCCTGAACCAGAGATGGCCCGGCACCCACGGCTGCTTATGCGGCAGGGGCTAATCCTGACCAATGATCTGGGCGAGCCCCGGCAGGCCATGGCTCTGGCGCAGCAAGCCAGAAGTCTGTTTCTCAAGCAAGGTGACTTGATGGGCGCCGCTGAAGCTTCTGTTCTCGAGTCAGTTGGCTTGCGGATGTTGGGGCAAGCCGCAGACAGCCTGGCCCTGGTCTCAGAGGCACTGGCGCAATTGCAGCCATTGAAGGCGGACGATCGTCTCATCGCCTATGCCATCGCGAATCGCGGGCTGGCCCACGCAACAGCGGGCAATGTAGGGGAGGCTCTGTCTGATCTCCGTCGAGCGTTGGAGCTATACGAGAAGCTTGACGACACTTACCGAATAGGCAGATGCCATCACGACATCGGCATCGGCCTATTCACCCAGGGCAACATCACAGCGGCTGAGCATCACTACAGGCAGGCTATTCGCGTTTGGGAGTCTCTGGGCAACGCCAACGACCTGGCCAATACTATGAACAGTCTGGGGGTGTCTCTACATACCGTCGGGCACTACGATGAGGCACTCAAACGATTTCAGGATACCCTGGACATTGCCCTCCAGATTGGAGCAACGCGCCGGGCAGCCTTCGCTCAGGCCGGTATCGGCGACGTCTATCTGGCACGTCACCAGCATGAGCGGGCGGCCGAAGCGTACGCCACATCGACGGAATTTGCCCGGGAAGCGAGTGTACAGCCACTCGAGGTTTACAACTTGGTCAAGTTGGGGGAAGGTCTGTACTTGCAGCACGAGCTGGGACAGGCTCTCAGACTGGCCAGCCGTGCGGGAGAAATCGCAACCGAAATCGGTCTCACGTTCGAAAGAGGCCTGGCCTGCGCCCTCCTGGCCAGGATATACGTTCGCCAGGCGGAGTATGAGGCCAGTTTTGACCTTTTTGAGGAAGCTCTGGGGTGCTTCACCGGCAACGACGTATTGGCGCAGGCCAGAGTGAGATTGTGGTGGGGACATAGCCTGCTGCTGGATTTCAGGGCCGCAGCCGCCTTCGAGCAGCTGCAGGAAGCGATCAGATTGGCCCTGGCGATGGGGGAGTTGATCGGGGGGTTAGGGCCAACGGTGGCGGAAACCCGGCAACTGCTGGTGCACGCTTTGCATCAGGGGGATACCTCCGCCGGTACTCAAGACAGCATACGCTTGCTGCTGGCGCAGTCTCAGGAAACGATGGTCATCTCACCACCCAGCCTACAGGTCCTCACCTTCGGCTCCCCTGCCCTGATCGTCGCTGGCGAGCGCAAACAGTTCGGCCAGCGAGGCCGAGTTCGCAGAGTGCCGGAGTTCCTGGCCTATCTGCTGCGGGAGGGACAGGGCGGTGGCTGTCGCGGGAGCGAAATCAGCGCTGCGATCTGGCCCGACCTGGAGCCGGACAAAGCCTCAATCAACTTCCACCAGACTCTGAAAAGGCTGCGCAGCAGTGTTTTCGAGACACACGATTACATCATCGTCCGGGACGACTATTACCAGGTCAATCCGCAGTATCTTGAATGGTGTGACGCGCTAGTCTTCGAAGGGCTCTTCGACCGGGCCGTCAAAGCAGGGCCGGAACAGGTTGTGGCTTTGCAGACTGAGCTCATCGCGCTGTACCAGGGCGAGTTCCTGGCCGGTTTCGAGGTAGGAACGTGGGGGGCTGCCCATCGTGCCTCGTGCGAGGCCAGATTCCTGCAGGCAGTCAAGCTGGCCGGCGAGCAACTGCTCAGGGACGGTGCCCCTCGGGCAGCCCTGGGCGTCATCGACAAAGGGTTAGCTCAGGACTACTACCGCGAAGACCTGCACCAGAGCGCCTTCAGAGCCTACGCTCAGCTGGGTCTGTATGACCACCTGGCAGCACACTACGCCAGGCTTCGGGAGACATTCGAGCAGGAATTGGGGGCTCCACCGGACCCCACCACGGAACAGCTTTTCCGGCAACTGATGAAAGAAAGGCAGGGGATGAAGGAGCCGGTTCATCAGCGGTAAGCGTTCAGTTCCCAAGCAATAGGGCGCTGATTTCGCAG
>JAUVRU010000502.1 GCA_030597485.1 Anaerolineae bacterium | reverse complement strand
GACTACACCTCAACCTTGTTCTTTGACGGAATTGGTGCTACACTCGATTGTGTCAGGGGACTGCCATTCCTATGGGGGCATTGAGTGTCGGGACTGCAAGGATTGAGTTTGATGAAGGAAATCTTGATCCCGCTAACGGTTGAGCCTTTGGAAGAAGGCGGGTACCTGGCTACGTGTCCAATCTGGGAGGACCTGCTTGCCCAAGGCCGTACAGTTGCCGAGACTCTGGATATCGCCCAAGACGTGGCCGGGAGCCTGATTGAATCATATCTAGAACACGGTGACCATCTGCCAGAAGCAGTCGCCCAGGCAATGGTTCAGCACCAGGCATCCTTGAGCCTGCAGATTGCCGTCCCTGTTGCCATATGACCGGTACGTTATCTGCACTACGGATTGCTCAGGTGGTCCGGAAACTTCGCAAGGCAGGCTCTGTGTTTGACCGTCAGGCAAAGGGGAGTCACGAGATCTGGTACCATCCCCAAACCCACCGAACCGTCGTGAGACCCAATCATCCAGGATGATGTTCCCAAAGACACACTACGCAAGATCATCCGGCAATCTGGCTTGACTCTCGATGAATTCAACGCTCTGTGACCATTCTTGGTAGGCTACTCTGCCTGAGTACGATAGTAACCACAGAATCACACCGTAAATCATTCTGTGCCACTCCACGCCATTCGTGGCGGACCCCCGACCGCTGCCTGCTGATCGCTGATGGCTGAATGCTGCACCACACCGGCCACGGCCAGCGCTACGACACCAACATGTCCGACCTGTTCATTCAGCAATTGGGCCTGCCACAACCGGACATCAACCTGGGGGTAGGGTCAAGCAGCCATGCCCGACAAATGTCTCAGACTATGGCCCGCTTCGGGCCGGTGGCGGCGGAGATGCAACGCAGACGACACTGCACTATCGCAATTCCGCGCTGATTCCTTTGGTCCGATCTTGTTCTTCGGTAAGATTCGTGCTACACTCGATGGCACCAGGCGACTTACGCATTGGAAAAACCCAATTGAAGCCGTCTAAGGACGTCACAGATGAAACTCAAAACGATTATCCACGAAGCCGAAGAGGGTGGATACTGGGCAGAAGTCCCGGCCATTCCTGGCTGCGCGACACAGGGCGATACATTCGAAGAGCTGTTGCAGAATCTCTACGAGGCCATTGAAGGATGCCTATCTGTCCCTAGTGAAGGATGAACGGCTCCCACTCCGGCCGCCGTCAGGACAGCCGGCCCTTCAGCAAAGTCGGAATCTCAGATGGGGTATCGGCGATGGATGCCCCTGCCTGGCGCAAGGTGTCGATCTTGTGCTGCGCGCCGCCACTGCCGGCCCGGATGATAGCCCCTGCATGGCCGAAGCGGCGACCGGGGGGCACCGCCCGCCCGGCGATCAGGGCCACCACCGGCTTGCGCATAACGGACACGAACTCCGCCGCCCGTTCCTCGGCCGATCCACCAATCTCACCCACCAGCACTACCCCTCGAGTCTTGGAATCCGCTTCGAATAGCTTCAGCATCTCGGTGAACTCAGTGCAGACCACCGGGTCACCGCCAACCCCTACGGCTGCTGTTTGTCCCAGCCCGGCCGAGCTCAGGTTGCCAATCACCTCGTAGGAGAGCGTGGCGCTGCGCCCCACCACCCCGATGCTGCCCGGGCGCATGATGCTGGCCGGAATGATACCCAATTTGCCAACACCGGGCACAAAAATGCCGGGACAGTTGGGGCCAATTACCGTGGCGCCCACCAGCCCGGCCCGGGCTTTGATCTCCATGGTGTCCCGCATCGGGATGTGCTCTGTGACGATGACGATCAAGCGCAGGCCGGCCGCCAGGGCCTCAAAGGCAGCGTCGCGGGCGAACCGAGCCGGCACAAAGATGACCGATGCGTTGGCTCCCTCCTGGGCGACGCATTCGGCCACCGTGTCATAAACCGGCAGCCCTTCGACCGTTTCGCCCCCCCGCCCTGGCGTCACGCCAGCCACCAACGATGTTCCTGCCTCCAGCATCCAGTGAGCTTGTGTGCGCCCTGCTTTGCCCGTGATTCCCTGGACAATCGCCCGGCTTTCGTGGTCCAGCAGAATGGTTTCCATAGTCCGCTTCACCCCACCAGTTCCGCCAGTCTTGCCCCCGCTTCCTCTGTCTGCACCACCCGGCTCACGTGCACGTTGGGCTCTGGCTCCAGCCTGGCCCACGCTTCTTCCTGCTGGTTGCCGAGGATTTTCACCACGATGGGCCGGTCTCCGTCGATGTTCTCCAGGGCAGCCACGATTCCTTCGGCAGCCTCCAGCATGCGGTTGATGCCACCGTAGAGGTTGATGATGGCCCCTTTCACATCAGGCGCTTCCATGATCAACTCCAGCGCCCCTTTCACCAATTCCTTCGAGATGCCGCCGCCTGTGTCCAGGAAGTCAGCCGGTGAAAGGCCGACCCGCTCCAGCATGTCCAAGGTCGCCATTCCCAGGCCGGCTCCGCTGGTGATAACGCCGACGTCCCCATCCAACGGCACGAAGGACACGCCGATCTCCCGTGCCCGCCGCTCGCGTTCATCAAGTGACTGCAGATAGATCTCGCGCAATTCCGGTTGGCGCGCCAGGCCGTTGTCGTCGACTTCTAGCTTGCAGTCAAGCAACACGATGCTGCCGTCTTCCAGCACGGCCAACGGGTTGATCTCCACCAGCAAGGCATCCAGGTCAGCTGCCGCCCGATACAGGGTGGTCAGGACCCATGCCAGCTCCGACATATCGACCTCTTCCACGCCAGCCCAGCCCAACCACACCCACACCCGCGGCAAAGGCAGCCACGCCGCCGGTTCGATCTCCAGCCACATCACGGCCCGATCGTCTTTCCCGACG
>JAUVRU010000048.1 GCA_030597485.1 Anaerolineae bacterium | reverse complement strand
GGCGCCAATCGCCTTCCAACTATATAGCGACGCTAATGGAGCGTCTCGGCCCGATGCGGCGCGAGTTGATCGGATTATGCCTGTTGGCAGCGACCATAGTCACCTTTCTGAGCCTCTTCTCGATCACTTCGGGTTCCCTCAGCGACGGGTGGGCGTATTTGCTGCGCCAACTGTTTGGTTGGGGAGTTATTCCCATTGTGTTGGGGGTTGGTTGGCTGGGAGCGGTGTTGCTGTTGGGACGGCTGCGCGACCAGTCGGATGCCGGTGTCCGCCGGGTGTCTGACACTGACGACGATACTTCAATACGCTGGGACGTTGTGGTGGCGGCGGAGCTGCTGGCTGTGGGGGGACTGTCGCTGTTGCACCTGCTGGTGGGCAACGATGAGCCGCTGACCATGGCCCTGGCCGGGAACGGCGGGGGGGTGGTCGGTTGGGGAATCAGCGCCGCATTGACGGCACTTCTAGGCAGATTGGGAACAGGCATGATCTTGTTGGTGTTGTTGCTGGCGGCGGTGGGCCTGTTGCTGAGCGTCTCAGCTGCTGACAGCGCGGGTTGGCTGTGGCTTGTTCGCAGGATCTCATCGGTTGGTCGGGACGAGTCCGGTTCGCTGGATGGCGAAAGCGGGGTGTTGGACGGGGTGACTCCCTCTGCCTCTCGTGGACGACGCACGCGCAAGCCCAAACTCAGCCCGGAGGTTGAGGCTCTGCCTCTTGACTCCAAGGATGACAAGCGGGCCAAAGCTACGCGCCGGAGTCGGCGCCTGCCGTCGCTTGACTTGCTTGTATCTGCCTCCGGGGGCCGGACCGCTAAGGCCGATGTCCGCTATCAGGCACAGATTATTGAAGATACACTGCAAGGCTTTGGTGTGCCCGCCAAGGTGACGGAGATCAATGTCTGGCCGGCGGTGACCCAGTTTGGCGTAGAACCAGGATATATCGAGCGACCTGGACCAGACGGCACAGTCCGGCGACAGCGGGTGCGGGTCGGCAAGATCACGTCCCTGATCAACGATCTGGCGCTGGCTCTGGCGGCTGCGCCCATTCGTATTGAGGCCCCTGTACCCGGTCGTCCCGTGGTGGGCATTGAGGTCCCCAACAGCAAAGTGTCACTGGTGTCACTGCGAGGCGTGCTGGAGTCAGATGCATACCGTAAGAGCAAGGGCACGCTGTCTATTCCCCTGGGTCGAGATGTATCGGGGAAATCTGTGGTCGCTGACCTGACGGCTATGCCTCACCTGCTCATCGCCGGCGCCACTGGCTCTGGCAAGAGCGTGTGCATCAATGCCATCGTGACTGGCCTTATGTGCGACCATTCGCCGGACGAGCTGAGATTGCTGATGGTTGACCCCAAGATGGTTGAGCTGGTGGGATACGCCGGTGCGCCGCACTTGCTGTCACCTGTCATTGTGGACATTGAGCAGGTGGTGGGGGCGTTGACGTGGATCACGCGTTTGATGGACGAGCGGTACCAGTTGTTCTCTCAGGCGGGTGTACGCAGCATCAGCAGCTACAACAAGAAGGCTGGCCGCCGGCGGAGCGAGGAGTTGTTACCGCACGTTGTCGTCATCGTCGACGAGCTGGCCGATCTCATGATGCTCGCTCCTGACGAGATCGAGCGCCAAATCACCCGCATTGCACAAATGGCGCGAGCAACCGGCATACATATGATCATAGCTACCCAGCGTCCGTCAGTGGATGTGGTGACGGGACTCATTAAGGCTAATTTCCCAGCCCGTATCGCGTTCGCCGTCACCAGCCAGGTGGACTCGCGAGTCATCCTGGACACGCCTGGCGCTGAGCGATTGCTGGGACGCGGTGACTGTCTGCTGATGCTGCCGGATTCCCCCAAGCTGGAGCGCCTCCAAGGCTGCTTCGTTTCTGATCAGGAGATTGGCAAGATTGTCAACTTCTGGAAGGAGTCCGTGGGCGAGCTGGCGGCGACAGTGAGTCGACCATGGGATAGCATAATGGCCGAGGCGGAAAGCGATCCCATGTTGGAGGAAGCCATCGAAATCGTGCTGGCCAGCGGACGGGCCAGCACAACACATCTGCAGCGACGGCTGGGGATTGGATACCCGCGGGCAGCGCGGTTGATGGATCAGCTTGAAGAGGAGGGCATCATTGGCCCGGCCGAGGGCAGCCACCCGCGAGAAGTCCGGGTCGGTCGCCAGGATGAGTACGATGACGGTGACGACGTAGGTGCCGAGATGTAGACCCCGACAAGGATTCAGCTATCAAGACTCCACACTGAGAGCGGTGACTCATATCTGACTGCCGATGGCTGAACGCTTAGGGTTGTTCCTTCTCGACCTGTTTGTGCACAAGCTCGCTCACGGTCACTGACCCTAACTGCTTGACCAGGCTGTGCTGGATTTTAGCCCACACATCGTGAACTGGGCAACGGTGCTCAATCTCGCACATTCCCTGTCGTTGCAGACAGCGATTCAGGAGAATCGGCCCCTCTATTGCTTCCAGGATCTCAAGCAACGTGATCTCTTGCGGGGCGCGTGCCACCGAGACCCCGCCTCCCATACCCCGATTGGTGGTTACCAGGCCGGATCTTACCAGATGGGCGATTACCTTGGTAAGAAATGGCAGTGGGGTCTTCTCTGCTTCGGAGATGGTCGCGGTTGATACCCGGCTGCCCAGCGGCAGCCGGCCCACGTGCACCATCGCCCGCACTGCGTAGTCTGCCTGACGTGTGATCTCCATGGCAGCTCCCGTTGTTCGAGGACTATGTTCGAGCCAAATCGGATAGGGGCCTCAAATGATTTCCACCGTTCCGCTGCTGCCGTCAATCCGCAGGCGCTGACCGGTGTGGAAGGTTCTGGTCGCGCCTTCAATGCGTAGCACTGCGGGGATGCCATACTCGCGCGCCACCACTGCCCCGTGTGAAAGCAGTCCTCCCTCCTCGATGATGATGCCTCCTGCCAGGTTGAAAAGGGGTGTCCAGCTGGGATTGGTGTAGCGGGCCACGAGAATCTCTCCGCGCTGCAGAGCATATGCCTCCTCCAGCGTCTCCACCACGCGAGCTGGGCCCTCAATCTTCCCACTGCTGCACGGGATGCCCTCAAATACTGTCTGGCCCGGGTTGGGCCGGGCGGTCGTCTGTTGCAGATTGGCGCCTTTGCCGATAACGCTGGGTGGCTCGAAATTGCGGTAGCACTGCTTGAGGAGGAGGTAATCTGTAACCTGATTGCGCAGTTCGACGGCTGGTGCCCTGCCGTCCAGGACAGCCCCGATGGCCGGCCAGCGCAGCATGAAGATATGCTCCGGGCTATCGATGATATTGCGTGTTGCCCATCGCTGGCCCAGCTCTTTGAAAAAGCGGCGACATTGGTAGAAAGCGCGCGAGGCAATAACGCGCGTTTCCTCCCGCCACCACACATAACGGCGAACCAGCCGCAACTGCTTGATAAATGAACGGCGGCCAAACAGCCACAGCCGCCGCCAACCGCGCGACAGAATCTGAAGTGCCCGGCGTTCGGTCATCCGTCGTATTCGTCGCTGGGTGCTCAGTCGCCGCATTGGGTCCATTGACTCATCAGCACGTGCATATCCCTGTAACGTGGTCAGCACGAAACTGTCATCTTCGTCCCAGCGAGGTTGGATCAGGTCTTCGTCGATGGGGGCCATGTATCGGTAGCGCGTCAGGTAGTCTTGCACCTGTGCCCAGAACAAGCGCCCGGCCTCGGTATCTTGCAGCCGTTCGGCAATTTCGGGCGGGTCGGCTTGAGTGATGATATCGGCCACGGCCGGATCAGCCAGAGCGGCGCGAGCCAGCTCCCATAGATCCAGTGTCGGCTGAGCGGTGCGCACATCGCTCAGCCCGGTGATCAAGTCGCCTTCCGGAACCCGTTCGTCGGCCGGCAGCGTGGCGTTGAGGCGGTGCACCATAGGCTCAAAGTCTTCTTGAGCTTGCGTGGATAGCATGCTGACGCGTATTGCCGTGCTGTTCGCCTCCCAGTGCAGATCAGCCATCTGATGGCAGTAGTCCGCCAGATCCCCATCGGACAGGCTCTCTGGGCGTATAGTATCCAGGGCCGGTTCAATCTTATCCAGAAGGCGGTCGCGGTAGGCGCGTCCCTCGCGCCACACCTTTTTGAATTGATCCCGCAAGGCAAGGAGGACGGGAAGCGCTCGCAAGATAGCCCGAGGTCTCCAGTGGGTGACTATCCCGTCGCCCTCGTACGTAGGTTCGATACCCACAGTACGGTCGAAGACACGTTCCTTGAAACCGGGCAGCTGGCTGACGAATTGTTTGGCCATACCCACGTTCCAATAGGCTCGGCCGAAGAACGGTTTGCCCCACACCGTTCCTGGTGGCGTTTCGCCCAGCTTGACTTCGCGGAAGAACTGGCTGAAGCTGCGTCCATAGTCATGCTCCAGGCTCAAGGAGAGAGCCAGCGGGGAGGCGAAGCCAGGGAGCACCTCTCGGTAGTTTCCCGAAGTCCATTGGCCCATATTGGGGTCAAAGCTGAACGAGGTTAACGGCCGCGTTTGCAGCAGGACGAACGCTCCGTCCACCAACGCCCACTCGATGTCCTGGGGGTATCCGTAGATAGACTGCACCTGATAGCCCAAGTCGACCAGCTCCAGCAGTTGTTCGTCGTTGAGCACCGAACGGTTGTGCTGAGCAGGGGGAAGTGGCTTCTCCTGCATGTACCCGTTGTCGCCAGCCACGATGATCACAGACTGGTTGGAGATATCACGGGTCAGCACCTGGTGGTGGGGGGCGTTGATAACATATCGATCGGGGGTGACTCGGCCCGAGACCACCGCTTCGCCCAGTCCCCAGGCAGCCTCGACGATCATCTCTTCTTCGTTTCCAGTAAGCGGGTTGAGCGTGAAAAGAACGCCCGCTGCGTGAGCGTCTCCTTGGTGTTGCACTACCACGCCCATATTGGCCTGAAGGGGATCAAGGCCCTGATCCCGCATATATGCCAGCGCGTGTTCGCTCCACAAACCCGCCCAACAGGCCCGCACCTGGGCCAGAAGGGTGTCAGGGCCGGTCACGTGGAGAAATGTGTCGTACTGCCCAGCGAACGAGGCATCCAGACTGTCCTCGAAGGTAGCAGAAGACCGGACTGCCACCACCGGATGCCCCAGGCGTGCATATGCTTTGGTGATCGCATCGGCCACGGTGTCAGGGAACTTGCCTTGCCCGGTTCTGGCGATGTAGTTGCGAATAGTGCTCTTGTCGTCTTGGGGGCGCTTCGGGCCGACTGCCGTGTCTGAGTTAGGATTGTTGTCCGAGAGAAAGGCGCGGTAGGCAGCGGTGGTCACGCAAAAGCCAGGCAGCACCGGCAAGCCTGCCCGGGCCATCTCGGCCAGCCGCAGGCCCTTGCCACCCACCAGAGGCCTGTCACTCTCAGTCACTTCCTCAAATCTCACAACGAATGGAGTCATAGCCTGCCTGATTACGGCGCAGCAATCCTCGCCACTTGGTCCTGTCACAAACCCAGCCGGGCCGCCACCTGAGAAACCATGGCCAGCATCTCGGGGTGGTCGGTGAGGAAAGCCAACGCTCGGTCCAGTGCTTCCAGGACGAAATCCACCTCTTCCGACTGTATGATGAGGGGAGGCATAATCTGGATGGTTGTCGGTCGATGGTCAGCAAACACGGCCGGCACGCCATTCTGGGCTAGCACAGCGCTCATAGCTACCCCCATACGTGGGTCTTTCACTTCGAAGCCAATCATCAGTCCCCGCCGGCGCCAGCCGGCCACGATGCTATGGCGTGATTGCAGCTCGACGAACCCTGCCTCAAAGCGATCGCCCATTGCCTGGACGTGTTCCATGAAACCTGGCTCGGTGGTCTGATCCAGCATAGCCATAGCAGCCACGCAACCCAATGCTGCTCCCCCGAAGCTGGACAGGTGGATGAATGGATTCTGCTGGAAGAAGGCGTCCAGATGGGGCCGGTGACAGGTGGCTGACATGGGGTCAATCCCTCCACTCATCCCCTTGCCGATGACTATGATGTCGGGCACCACATCCCATTCCTCAATGGCCCACAGTCGGCCGGTGCGCCCCAGCCCGGCCTGTACTTCGTCAATAATGAGCTGGGCGCCGTGGGCATCGCAGGCCCGGCGCACCCGCGGGTAGTAGTCATCTGGCGGTATCAGAATGCCGGCCGTAGCCGGGATGGTTTCGATGATTACGGCTGCCGTTTCTTCGCTCACGTGTGCTTCTAATGCATCGGCGTTGCCAAACGGCACCTTGCTAAAGCCGGGTGGCATTGGGCCGAATTTCCCTCTGAAGGAGTCCTCGCCGGTGGCCAGGGCGAATCCCGTATGACCGTGGTATCCTTTCTTCACCGATATGATGCCGGGGCGCTGGGTATAGCCGCGTGCCAGTTTGATAGCCACGTCAATGGCCTCAGCGCCGCCGGGTGAGAAGGTAGAGTACTGAATGTCGCCGGGCGTCACCTCAGCCAACCGTCTTCCCAGTACAGCTCGTGTCTCATCCAGCAACATGTGGTCGCTGACGTCGATCTCGTCCAAGGCTGCCTTCACAGCCTTTACCACCCGTGGGGGACGATGGCCCAGGTTGAAGACCCCTCCAGAACAGCGACAGTTCAGGAGTCTATGGCTGTCGTCCACATCCCACATCCAGACTCCCTCCCGCCGCCCCACCACGAAATCGAGCCCCATCTGTTTGAAAACGGAGACACGGCCAGGATTCACATAGCGGGCGTAGTCCTCAAGGATTGTATCCTTGGGTTGTTGGCCGATGAACATATGGGCGCCTTCCTTGCACGAGGATTTGATGTTGGCCCATTGTAACATAACCCCCTGTATTAAGCATAGTCACGCTTTGGGCTTTTCGCACGCCCGGGCCGAAGTGATGGTTGGTGTCTCGTATCCCGAAGATTGAGTACCTTGCTTCTTTCCCGGAATTCGAGATAGTGACGACAGACATCACCTGACGCCGCCATCAGATAATGTTCGCATCTGAGGATGCTCATCCTGCCGGCACCGCAGGGCGTGCTCACCCCCGAGAAGCGGTCTCATGTTGCTCGTGCTCCTGTTCTGCATCGCCCATTCTTGTCCAACATAGCGTGTTGCGCCAGACGTGCTTTGGAGGTATCATCACCCCATGCCAGTCCACAAATCGGTTGTTTCCTGGTCGCTCTTGTGACCGGCTGCCGTGCTGGCGACAGGCGCCCCATGGCACACTGCCCTGAATTGATGTCGTTGACCGGCTGAGAGCGTTAACTGAAACGTCGGATGAACCAGGAGAGATGACGTATGAGCCAACCAATCTCCAAAGCTATCGTGCCAGCGGCCGGCCTGGGAACACGTCTCTTGCCAGCAACTAAGTCCCAGCCCAAGGAGATGTTGCCGGTAGGGCGTAAGCCAGTGATGCAGTATGTGGTTGAGGAACTGCAGAGTGCCGGCTTGATGCAGATTCTCATGATTACTGGACGACGCAAGCAAGCGATCGAAGATCACTTTGACGCTGATCCCGTCCTGTTGTCAGCTTTAGAGCAGGCCGGTAATGAAACCATGTTGGCTGAACTGTCCTACATTCAACGCGGTTCTCGTTTCTTCTACACTCGCCAGAGCAGCCCCAAAGGGCTGGGTCACGCGGTTGGCTTGGGGGCAGAGTTTGTGGACGGGCAGGACTGCGTCGTGGCGCTGGGTGACTCGGTGATCGCAGCCGAGGACCCAGCTGCACCCTTGCGTGCTATGATGGAGGCGCATCGGGCCTTGAAGGCTGCTGCCGTGGTTGCCGTTGAGCACGTGCCTCTTGAGGAGACACACCGATATGGGATTGTAATCGCGCAAGGAGATGAACTATCGCCTGGTGAGCCGGTCCTTATGGCGGACATTATCGAAAAGCCGCCACGTGGCACTGTTTCCAGCCCTTTGGCTGTGGCTGCGCGCTACACTTTCAGTCCGGCGATCTTTGAGGCGTTGCAGCGCACCCCGCCCGACAGCCAGGGCGAGATCCAGCTTACCAGCGCTAGCAAGCTACGCATTCAGATGGAATTGCCCGTCTATGCCTGGTTGTTCCGGCCGGACCAACGGCGGTATGACGTGGGCAATTTCGAGAGCTATTTCCGCACCTTCGTCGACTTTGCCCTGGCCGATGAGCGTTACGGTTATCTGGCCCGGCAGTATATCAAGGCCAAGGCGTATGAGCTCTGATTGCCGTGTCATCTGTTCCGCGCCAGGTCGGGCCGGCGTAATCGGCAATCCGACCGACATGTATGGCGGGGCGGTGCTTTCCTGCTCGGTGGGTATGCGCGCCCGGGTGACAATCACCCCTGATGACAGGCTGACGCTGGTCACTAACGGCGACGAATGCGACATTGGCGAACGGGGCGATCTACGCCCCCGTGGCGATGCCTTTGACGTGGCCCGCGCCGTGCTTTATTACCTGAGGCTGCCCCGGATCTCCTGCCGGGTGGAATATGAGACCGAAATCCCCTTGCGGAGCGGATTGGCCGGATCCACCGCCCTGGTCGTCGCCCTGCTGCAGGGTTTCCTGGCTTTCCAGGAAACCTTTCCCAATCCCTATTGCCTGGCTGAGATGACCCGATACGTGGAGCTGCACCATCTCAAAGTGGTGTGTGGCTACCAGGATGCCTACATGTGCACCTTCGGTGGACTGAACTACATGGACTTTCGGGGCAAACAGTTCTACCGCGAAGAGGAATCTGAGTTGTTTGCCACCATCGAGCCTATCGCCTTGCACGTGAAGCAGCTGCCCTTTGTATTGGGGTTCACCGGCGTGCGCCATTCCTCGGGGACTGTTCACAAGCCGCTGCGTGAACGTTGGCTGGAGGGCGAACCGGCGGGGGAGAATGGCTACCGGCGCATTACCGAGCTGGCCCGGATTGGCAAGAAGGCACTCCTGGTGGAGGACTGGGAATTGCTGGGTCGTTTGATCAATGAAAACCATACGATCCAGCGTGACCTTGGGGGCTCGGGCGAGTCAAATGAGCGTCTGATCGCTGCTGCACGTGACGCGGGGGCATTGGGAGCGAAGCTGGCCGGCGCCGGTGATGGAGGTACGATCATCGCGCTGTGGCCCAACGGTGATGTGTCGGCACTGGAGGAGGCTTTGCGTC
>JAUVRU010000161.1 GCA_030597485.1 Anaerolineae bacterium | reverse complement strand
GTCCGCAGTTGTCGTGACGTGGCATTGGTCGCGAGACAGGAATATGGCGCGACCGGGGGAGCAGCCACCCCCGGGGGGACCGCCCGCCCGGTCTTGGCAACGGCCCTAACGACAACTGGCACCGGACCATTCGCCATTCTCTCCAGCTTCGCGGCGCCGAGGACGGTCGCCGTGCCGGATGACCAAGAAGACGTGGTCGCCCTTGTCAGAGAGGAAGACGCAGATGCACGGGCCCAGTTGGTCGAGAACAAAGGATTGCTGAAGCAGCAATCAACGGTAGAAGACAACGGGGCGTGAAGGCGAGGCAACATGTCTGAGGAGGAACGAAGTTCGGTCCAGCGCCAACTCAGATCACCGCGCTCCGCTGCGGTTGCCGGCATCGTCTACTCCGTCCTGATGATGTTAGGCCTGGTATTCGCAGCCAGAGTCATCAGGGCCAAGCCGGAGGACATAACCAAGGAGTGACTGCAGGCCTGGTCGGGTACGGCTTCTCTGGCGCTGACATTCGTGCCCTTCGCCGGGATCGCTTTTCTGTGGTTCACGGGTGTGATCCGGGACCGTTTGGGAGACGTGGAAGACCGGTTCTTTGCGACTCTCTTCTTTGGCAGTGGTTTGATGGGTACGGTGCTGCTGTTCGTCTGGGCTGCCGTCTTTGGTGCGATGACGGGTACTACGACCCTGGCTGCTGTGGGACTGGCTGACGACGACATGTATGTCTTTGGCTTCGCGGTCATGAACCAGATTATGGGCAACTACGCCCTACGCCTGGCGGGCGCGTATATGACCGCAATTGGTACCGTTTGGACCAAGACGGGCACGATGCCGCGCTGGCTAGCCATCGTCACGTTCGCTCTGGCGCTGGGATTCCTGCTCTTCGCCCAGAGAATCAGGCAGGCGCGATACATATTCCCTTCATAGGTGTTCGTGGTGAGCATCTACATCCTGGTCCGACACTACCGCCGTACCCGTGGCCACGATGGCGAAGACGACCTGCCTGTGAGTGACTGATGCCAGGTGAGCTGCCGTGGGGTAGCTTATGCCAATGCCAAGGGCCGGAGAAACGGGTGACCTATGCCTGGGACACGAAGGCGGCCGGGCACCTGGCCACGCTGCCACAGCGGGCATGTCTGCAGTTGTCGAAGAGGCGGTAGAGGAATAGCATTGATAATGAAGCAAGGCCAGAGGATCGTAGAGATCAACGGTACCTTCAGTGCCTTTGCCGGCCATGTGATCCTAAGCGTGGCTTTGATTGGCCTGGTGGCCAAGATGCTGGCCACGCTGACGACCACTAACTCCGGTGGCTCAGCCGGGTTGCTGGTGCCAACCTTCTACTTTGGGACGATGATCGCGGCGGCTCTTGCCCGGTTATGACGTTGACCTAATGAGCGTTCCGGCAGCTTGGGTCGACAAGGCGCTGGTTGATCTGAACTTGTCCGAGCAGTTTGAGGTGCAGAGGGTTGGTCTGTTGGATCGGTCAGGAGGTGATCAGGAGCCCGGTGTCCTATTCGGTTCGGAGCTGACTTCAGAAACAACGCTGGTAGCTGAGGATACGATATTGGTCTACGGTCAAGAAGAGAAGCTCGAGGCGCTGGAAACGGCCGCGACCGAAGCCTGATTCTTGACATTGGACCTTTCTAGAATGTAGCCAAGAAAAGGAGTAGCCATGGAAGAGCGTTCGTTCGAGAGTGATCAAGTCGCCATCCGGCTCGAGTCCGGGGACATGACAGTGGCGCCGGGCAGCAGTGTGACTGTGCCGGTTTCCCTACACAACCTTGGCGCGAGTGATGGATTCTTTGAGCTTGCGGTGAGGGGCATTCCCAGTGTCTGGGTGTCGGTGCCTTCGCCGGTGGTCCGCCTGGCCGGCGGGGAGCAGCGCGAGGTCTTGATGACCATCCAACCGCCGTCGCCCCCTCACGGCGGGGCCGGGCGATACCAACTCGTGATCCGGGTCGCCGATCAGGAGACGCCGCAGGAGGCGGCCGAGGCGACTTGCACGCTGACGGTGGCTGCGCTCGAGGTACCGGGCCGCATCGGCATCCTCCTGGCCGCCACCGAGTTCTCGGTGGCGCCTGGGGAGAGCGTAACTATCCCCCTTGTCCTGTTCAACCGGGGCCTCGAGAGGGACGTGGTCAGCCTATCGGTGGATGGCATCCCCGTCGGTTGGATCCAGGCTTCCTCGGCGTCCACGCCGCTTTCCCCTGGGCAGCAGCAGGAAATCACGCTGACTGTCCAGCCGCCGCCCTCTCAGGAGAGCAGTGCCGGACAGCGCGAGTTTCAGATCCTGGCCGCCAGCCAGGCTGTCCCTGGCCAGGTAACCGCCGCAGATTGCACGTTGACGATCGCGGCCCTGTCCCGGTTCAGCATCGAGCTACGCCCGCAGCGGGTCGAGGCCGGAGTACCCGCGCACGTAGCGGTGGAGAACCAGGGCAACGTCGAGCAGGTCTTTAGCCTGTCGCTGCGAAGCCCCGACGATGGACTGGATTTCGAGCCGGCTCCGACGCAGGAGCTGCGCATCCCACCTGGCGAAGTGGCTATGGCCGAATTCAGCGCCAAGCCCCGGAACCGACCGCTCTTCGGCGGGGAGCACGTCTGGCCATTCACCTCACGCGTGCAAACGGCCGAAGGCGAGGTCCAGAACCTCACGGGCGAGGTCGTGGGCAAGGCCCTGATCCCAAGCTGGGTGCTCCCGGCTGTGTTGGGAGGGGTCCTGCTTGTCGCTCTCATCTCGGCCCCGTCCGTCGCCTTGGATGGCTCCCCGGGCGAAGGGGCGCCGCCCGCAGCGCCGGCCCCCACTGAGCAGCCAACCGCTGAGCCACCGCCGGAGCAGCCCACGGAGCCACCAGAAGCAGAGCAGCCGCTACCACCAGTAGCAGAGCACCCCATAGAACCGCCAGCGGAAGAGGTAGAGGCACACGAGCCCGCGCCGGCCGAGGAAGGAGGGGGTGGCCTGCCCTGCGTCCCCGTCGCCGCAGGCCTGATCGTTGTGCCATTGCTGGCCATCAGGAAGAAAGGCCACGCGGATCGGAACGCGAAGGAGTAGGCTCACCCCCCGCGGTTCAGGCGCGGATTCAGAGTGGAGATGACTGGTGTCATTGATCTCGCCGCCCCGCGGGACGGCTCGACGGTCAAGACCAGGGGTGGGCCTGGTCTTGACCTACCGGGCTGACTCCTGCAGCGCAAGCACCGATACAGTGAAGGCTGTTCGAATCCCGCAACGATTTGAACGGGTCAGAAGACAGGGCTAGAGCGCCCGCCGCAGAGGAGAGTCTGGATGCCCGCTGTGGTCGTTTTCATCCTGCTGGTGTATGCGTACAGCCTGCTATCCCGGCGGATCGAGGGGACAGCCCTTACGATACCGCTGGTCTTCACCGTGGCCGGCATCGCGCTACTCTTGGTTGCCCCTGAGCTGGTCAGAAGCGGGGTGGAAGGCGACGTATAGCTGGTCCTGGCCAAGATCACTTATGCCATTGTACTCTTCAATGGAGCCACGCGTATCAACCTTTGCGTTCTGAGAGGGGAGATGTGGCTGCCAGGCCGTCTGATGGTCATTGGCCTGCCGTTGACCATCGCGCTCGGGATACTGGTGGCTGCCCTGGTCCTTCCCCGGCTGTCATTTGGGAAGCTGGCGCCTTGGCCTGCATTCTGGCCTCCACCGACACCGGCCTGGCCGAGCGTATTGTCAGCAGCCCGCGGGTGCCTGCGTGCATTCGCGAGGCGCTCAACGCTGAGTCAGGCCTCAGCGACGGGCTGATCGTCCCCTTCTTCATTCTCTTCATAAGCCTGATCAAGGCGGACGCAGCCGGGCCAGGTAGCGTGTTTCTAAGCTCTGTCGTGCAGCAGATCGGGTTTGCCATACCTGTCGGCGCGGCCGTCGGCTTCGTGGGCGGCTGGTTGCTGCGTCTGGCCAGGCGACGGGGCTGGGCGTCGGCCGCATTCCAGCAGATCGCTATGATTGCCCTCGCGCCACTGTGCTTGATCTTGGCCGAGACGATCGGTACCAGCCCCTTCATCACTGCCTTTGTCGCTGGCCTCGCGCTTCAGGTCGGATTCCGGGATGCCTCGGAAGGGATCGTGGAGTTCAGTGAGAATGAGGGACGACTGCTGAACATGTTTGTCTTTTTTCTCTTTGGGACAGCGGCGGGCGCGGCGCTAGGTGAAATGCAGTTGGCGCCGGTGTTGTATGCCCTCCTGAGCTTGACGCTAGTGCGCATGCTGCCCGTGGCCATCTCGATGATCGGAACGCGCCTGAGTGCTCCCAGCGTGCTATTCATGGGCTGGTTTGGCCCGCGCGGGCTGGCCTCGATTGTTCTGAGCCTGGTAGCCCTGGAGCAGGAAGTGCAAACAGCCGGGGGATCGCTGATGAGACTGGGTCTGACAGCCACAGTGCTGCTCAGCATCTTCGCACACGGGCTTAGCGCCGCACCCGGCATCAGGCTCTACGCGCGGCAGATCGCTCGGCTTGGCGCCGACGTCCCCGAGTATGAAGCAGTGACCGAGACGCCAACGACCTGAGGGGAAAGGGCAGGAGTTCCTGCAGCGCCAGGGAGCCCTAGACGACGGTGAAGCGCGAGGCGAGCAGCGTTCGGCGCAGTTGATTGGTAATCGGTGCACGGTCTGCGGTGGCCCGACGATCTAGGAAGGACGAAGCGCATGCCACCGAACGGCGAACGACGGGTGCTAGCGTTTCGTCCTCTGTCCTTGGTCGTTCGTCATCCCTCGTCGAACCCCTGACCCCACGCGCGGCCGAAGTCCTGGCGCCGATGAGCCGGCATCCATACTCCAAGAAGACCGCGGACGAACGGGTGATGGCCGCCACGACGGCCAGGACGTATACCCACACCTGCGGCAACCTCGATGTTGGCAGACGCCGGAAGGTCGTAGACCGGTCAGGAAAGTTGAGTACCCCAAGTCTCCCCCATTTCTCCCCCATGTTGGTGGATGCATTCCCCAACCCAATCTGCTATTCTAGACATTGAGACCAAATCACGTCGGGCGGGACGGGGTCGTGTGATGCCCCTTGGCGGCAGACCATCACGAACCGGCGGGCGGCCTGCGGGCGTCTGTCCAGGCCGCGCGGGTGTGGCCACGAAACGGGGATCAGGATGCGACAACGACGACAGAGAATCAACATGTACGTTCCTCAGGTCTGTCGCATTCGCATCGACGGCGAGTTGAGCGAAGGCTGGTCGGAGTACTTTGGCGTCCAGTCGATGTGGGTCGAGGCGGACAAGGCCGGACTCTGCTCGACCACGCTGATCAGTGAGCCGGTGGACCAAGCTGCCCTGGTCGGCATGGTCAACCACCTTAACGGCCTGGGACTGCCGTCGGTGTCGACTAGTCTCAGATCACACGAGTCTTTTGACAAAGATAAGGAGATTTCAGAATGAGTGAAAAACTGCACGTCGATGGTTCCATTCTGCCTTTTCCGCAGACGCCCACGGCCAGCATCGCTGGGCGCACGCTGGCGGAGTCCAAACACCAGTGGCGGCACACCCCCCAGCGCCTGCCGGAGGATGCCCCCAATATCGTCATCTTAATGACGGATGACGCCGGGTTCAGCAACCCCGACACCTTTGGCGGGCCGGTGCACACGCCGACCATGACCCGGCTGGCGGAAAACGGCATTGCTTACAACCGCTTCCATACCACGGCCATGTGCTCGCCCACCCGCGCCGCCATGATGACAGGCCGCAACCACCACCACGTGGGCGCCGGCCAGATTGCCGAGTTCGCCTGTGATCTTGATGGCTACATTGGCGAAATCCCCAAGGAAACGGCCACCATCGCCCAGATCCTCTCCGAGTACGGTTACAACACCGGCGCCTTTGGCAAATGGCACAACACCCCCATTACCCATCTGACCACCATGGGACCGTTCGACCAGTACCCCACGGGTTTAGGCTTCCGCCACT
>JAUVRU010000262.1 GCA_030597485.1 Anaerolineae bacterium | reverse complement strand
TTCAGGTCGTAGTCTTCGTATTTCAGTGTTGTTTCGCCGCTGTACCATGTGCCGGTGTACACGAAGAGTTTGTCCTTGAAGACGAGAAAATGCGGGTCGCGGGTGTCTCGCTTGTCCACGCCAAAGCGGTGCACCTGTTTCCACTGCTTCGCGTCGGCGCTGGAGAGAATTATGATCGACGCGGTGGGATGCACCATATGGCCGTCCGGGCAACTACGAAACGTCAGGTAGAACTTGTCCTTGAATCGAACCAGGTCCGTGAAGGCATTGTGCTCTCCGTTATGAAACACACGGCGGACGTTGGCAACTCTGACTTTCGGCAGTCGGCCAGCCATCGCCCGCGCCGGCAGACAAACCATACAAAACATCAGGAAAATAGCCCTAAAATGAATCTTCCGACCCAAACTAAATAGCACAAGGCATGCAAATAGCTTCATAAGTGTTCCTTTCTCTTCTTCCTAATATGATGGTTTTCCTTCTCCAATCAAGATTCTCTTTTCATTCGGTAAAGGCGGATCATAGGGCGATTACCGGTTAGCGCGACGTCTTACATAACGCTGGCCTTAACATCATGAAGCATTATAGTGATACTAAGGACCCGGTCTTCCAGATATTTGCACCCTGTGGCGCATGCACCTATATGCACCCTATTATGGAGTACCGGGGCGCCCGGACGTTGACGCCCACAGGCACACGGTGCTGCCATCTGCAAGGGCGACGTATAGATTACCCCCTGCGGCCACCATGCCGTCCCAAACCGGCATACTGGGCAGCACCATCTCGGCCAGCACGGTGCCGTCGGCGGGCGAGACAGCCAAAAGCATCCCCGGGGCTTTGCCCTCAAGAGCATCTTGTGAGACTGATGCACTGCCTCGCGGACCGGCAATGAAGAGGATGTCCTCTGTCTTGACCATCGCCCACACCTGAATCGGGATCCGTTTCCACCAGTTGAACTGGACCTGATGCTTGCCGGCCAGTGCCAGTTTGCGGTATTGCCTCGCCGTCCGGTCCAGCGGCACATCGCTCTGCTTCTGGCAAGCGAAGAGCGCGAACGTGCCGCCCGGATCGGTGCGCATCTTGGCGTAGTGGTTCTGCCCAAATCCGGAGATAGTGTCGTCGTCCTCGACCAGAACGCGGCCTGAGGGGAAGAGCACGCGGCTCAAGCGCACATCGTAGAACGCGCCTTGGTGGGGAGATGTGTAGAGAGGAGCGTAGGTCCAGATCAGCCGGGACGTCGTGTCCGAACTGAGGTAGCCGTCGGGGCTGTGCAGATGGGTGATCCGCCCCGTCTGTGGCTTACCAGCCTTGTCCAGTATCTGATGCCGCATGAAGAGCCGCTCCCCGTCGCTGGAGAGGATGTCATTCAGGAAACCGTCGACAGCCTGCTCGTCCAGAGTCTGCGAACCGTCCTCCTGGCGCGTATCCAGAACCGTGTCGATGACCTTCCGGCCGGTGTGCGCTTCCAATCCGTAGAGCCGGAGGCCACCATCCAGGTAGGACGACTTGCCGGCCGCAAAGTAAACAGTGTCGTCGACGACAAGAACGCTGCCATGAACCGGCCAGACCGACTCCAACTGGCCGCGTGAGACGATCATTCGTTCCTCGGGAGCGGCCAGGAAACGCCACACGAGCGATCCGTCCGTGGCGCGCAACGCAACCACCGACCCGTCCCGACATCCGGTGAGGACCAACCCTTCATAGACCGTGGGCGCCGAGTCGATACGCGCGTCAAAGCTGTATTGCCAGAGAAGTTTGCCCGTTTCTGCCTGGAGGGCGTAGAGTATGTGCTCATTCGTTGAGGCCAGGAAGACGCGACCGCAGGCGATGACCGGGCTGGTCAGGTTCCCACCTAGTTCGGTGTGCCAGCCGAGCACCAGCTCGGAGCCGACCTTGGTTGCTGCCTTCCCGGAGCGCGCCGCGTCGTGGCGGTAGGTGGGCCAATCTGAGGAAGGCTGAAGTATGAAGGATGAAGGATGAATAGCTCCATACGCAGGTCCCTTTATCAAGCGTTTCTTTGCTTTCATCCTTCTGTCTTCATCCTTCATCCTTTCGGCTGCCAGGGCCATGAATCCGGATAGCTTCGCGCGGATGTAGCACGCACAGTTGTGAGGGGGTACATACAGGAAACCATTGGCGGGCAACACGCCGAAGTAGCAGCTCCCGCGGACCCAGTGATGGGCCGTTACGTCACCGGTCGTCGTGTCCAGGAACTCGATCCCGGCCCTGGCCGCGACCACTGTGCTGCCGATCACCTTCATCTGATGGCAGCGGTGATGCTGGAAGCGGAAGTCGTACTTGCCGCTCACGCTTTTCTTGACGGTGCCGGTCAGCGGATTGTACGCTCGGAACGCAACGTCGTCGTTGGTGGGTCGCCAGAGGTTCATGCCAGTGTCAGGCCCCCAGAGCGCCCCGTCGAACCCGAACAGATCCACCGGTACCGAGTAGTTGGTGGCGGCATACGGTGTCCGCCAAAGCTCGCGGCCATCATCGGCTGATACCACGTTCAACTGGCGACCCCCGGCGAAGGCCACCACGTCTCTATAGATGAGCAGCGTCGGCGCAAACTGAGGCGCCAGGATGATCTTCAGCTTCTCGGCTCCGGGGCTGTCCGGGCTCCAACTGTCCTTGAGCGTGATCGTCTGCCCGGTGGGTGGCGATGTCCAGCGCGGTGAGCCCTTCCGCAAGTCGAGGCTTCGGATGGCTTTGCCGTCATGGTAGACCACCTGCTTGCCATCGGCGGTCAAAGTCATGGGCAGAACGGTGCTGGCCGCATGCTCCCAGAGGAGTTTCCCGGTGGAGGGTCTCACGGCAACGATGCGCATGTCCCGATTCAGGCTGCGCCAGAAGTCTGCGGTATCGCTGGCGTTCACCAAGGCCACAAGGATGCCTTCTGATAGCAGGAACTCCTCGGCCTTGGCGGTGTCACCCAACACGCGGAGTACCTCCCCGGTGGCCGCATCCAGCACACTGACCGGCGCACCGTCTCCCAACGGGGCATAGACCCGGTCACCAATTGCCACCAACCGACGGTTCACCTGAGCCGGTCCGACCTTCTTTCCGCCCTTCGCTCCGCCCCAACTAGGCAGTTCGTGTCGCCACAGCCGGATGCCGTTGTGGGCGTCGCGCGCTATCAGCGACCAACTGCTGGTGCCGGAGGCAAAGTGCGAGTCATCCAGAATATAGAAGAGGCGACCCTGTGCCGAGACCAGGGCGCTGGTCTTCGTCCCCCGGTTCCACCGAGGAAGCGCCTCCCACTGCATGAACCGCGGGGGGCCGGCACGCCGGTCTTTGCTGACAGCATTGCCGGTAGCGTCGCGACGTGAGTGGGTCCACTCGTCCACATCCTCCGGCCATGGCTTCCGATTATAGGAGCCGGTTCTGACACCGTCACGGAATTGCACCTCGACTCCCATTGGGGCCAGGACACGGGCCACTTCGGGCTGACCCATCTCCAGTCCCTCGTCGCCTTGCAGGAGAAGCAGATTCACCATGCCGTCCGCGTAAGGAAGCTGAGAACCTTCCCAAGCCATGGCCGACACCCGGCCGTATACGCCCGCATCCCGTATCTCGCGCCGCGCATCCTCAAGCCCCGCCTCATCCCGCACAAGCCAGTGGACCAGCACATTGGGCGCCTTGCCCAAAGACACGGCCAGATCCGTGTCCCGTCCCCCCACCAAGACTATCAGTCCACCCTGGAACCCGCTCTCGGCAACAATCTGCTGGGCAAGGACCTCGCCCGGCTGTGCCCCAACCGGGCATGCAGCCAAGCACGCTGCCACGGCAACCACGAGCCAAGAGCGAAACACGGACAACACTCCCGAACTAACCCATGTTTTCACTGATATGCTCCTCAAAAAAACAGAATCGTCCCACTATCACAGGGGTGAGAACTATGGACCCCGGAGCCCGCGAATGCCAGAACACCCCAGGTAGCGCCGCACTTCGAGCGGCGACTCTTCCGGAAGACTACTGATAGGGAACTCAATATCAACATACACAACTGATTATAGCACCGGAGATATAGTGATTCAACAGAAGAAGACAGCACAGGAACCGTCATGCTGGTCCTGGGGCTGCTACATGCGGGGCGCATGAAGGAAACCACAGAATTACTCGTTGGCAGAGGATAAACATATGAATGCAGGGACAACTCTTAAGGTGATCTACCCATTTTGCCGAAATGATGATTCAAGGCTAATTGCTGAGTTCAAACTGAAAGCACCCGAGGTCCTCAAGCATAAGGGAAAGTGGCATATCGGCGATTTATCAGATTTCAAAGGCACTAAACTGGCGCACCTGGACGGGTCCTTAGGACAGCCGGACTACCAGAGTGTTGCCCTCGGTAGAAATCGGATATGCCTTCAGAGAGCTTTTCGCAAATCCACGAACCTTCTCGCCACTGGTCTTGAATGTGCTTCCGCCGATGCTGGCACACTTGAAGCACTTGTCGTTCGCTCGGTACT
>JAUVRU010000501.1 GCA_030597485.1 Anaerolineae bacterium | reverse complement strand
GGCCCCGCCAATGGTGGCCTCTGAGATGGGGGTGTCAATGACCCGCCACTCACCGAATTGGTCGAACAGGCCCCGGGTGGCGCCGTATGCGCCGCCGTACAGACCCACGTCCTCGCCCATGATGAATCCCCGCTGGCCGCGCTTCATCTCCTCGCTCGCTGCCTCCTGCAATGCCTGGGCGTAGGAGATTTGCCGCATATTGGCATCATCGCGCACCCGTTGACGCAGTTCCTGCTCAGCCTCAATGTCGGCCTGGGTGAAGTTGAACGGGGCATAGACATCGGTATAGACCTCGTCGGGGGAGGGTTCCGGTGAAGCCTCGCTGTAGATCATCGCTTTGTCCAGCTTCTCCTTCGTGGCTTGGTCCAATGCCTCGAATTCCGATTGGTCCAGCATGCCCACCGCTTCCATGTTTTTCTTCAGCACAGTGATGGGATCGCGCTGCTTCCACTCGGCTTCCTCCTCCCGGGTGCGGTAGGCGCGGGGGTCGGAGTGGGAGTGGCCATACCAGCGGTAGGTCTGGGCTTCGATCAGGGTAGGACCGTCGCCCTTGCGGGCGCGCTGGGCTGCTTTGGCCACGGCGCCGCGCACTGCCAGCACGTCCATGCCGTTCACAGTTTCGCCAGGAATGCCATAGGCACAGGCTCGATCGGCGACGCTGGGCATCTTGCTGGCCTTCTTCCAGGGGACGGACATAGCGTACATGTTGTTCTCGACGACGAACACGACGGGCAGGTCCCACAGGCTGGACATGTTCAACGCTTCGTGGAAGTTGCCCGTGTTCGAGGCACCATCCCCAAAGAAGCACAGCACCACGTTGTCAGTGCCCTGCAGCTTCTGAGCCAGCGCAGCCCCCACCGCCACCGGGATGTTGCCGCCCACAATGCCAGTCGCACCCAGGTTGCCATGGGCGACGTCGGCAATGTGCATGGAGCCGCCCTTGCCCTTGCAATAGCCGCCGGACCGACCTACGACCTCGGCCATCATCTTGTTGAAGTGTTCCTGTCTGGCCTCGGGCGTTTTGGCCGCCTTGTCGCCGTGAGCATGGCCGTGTCCGTGACCGCGATGGGTGCTGGTGATCAAATCATCGTCACGCAGCGCGCTGACAGCGCCCACGGCTACCGCTTCCTGTCCGGCGTACAGGTGCGAGGCGCCTTTCAACACGGCTTTGCTCAACAGGTTGGCGATGTTGTTCTCGAATGCCCGGATCTCCATGATCTGGCGCAGGCTGTTCACCAGATCCTCCTTGGTCAAGGCCTGCTCCTCGATCATCGCCGAGGCTTTCTCGTCCATTGATGCGGTTTTCTTTGCCATAGTTGGTTGTCCTCCATACGGTTTTGTTTATCTCTCGGGTCTTCGCGGAAGCCCCGGGTTGGTCTCAGACCAAAATGACTTCAACCCCGGCTGAACGCACCCTCTCCACCATTTCGGCCGGTGCATGCTTGTCGGTGATAGCGCAGTCGATCTCCTCAGGATTGGCGAACGATGCCAGTCCCACCCGTCCCCATTTGGTGGCATCCAGGATGGCGATGACCTGCCGGCACATGGATACCAGGGGGCGCTTGACCTCCGCCTCGGCGTGGCTGACGTCGGTCAGTCCCTCCGGCAGGTTGATACCGTGCGCGCCGAAGAACCCCTTCTGGATGTTGAACTGCTTGAGCATCTCCAGCCCGTCGGTTCCCACCAGCGAAGCGGTATCCCGTCGCAGGGTGCCGCCGGGCATGACCACCGTAACGCCGGCAACATCCAGCATCTCGTTAGCGATCACCAGACCGTTGGTAATGATGGTCAAATCGCGATGGGTCTGGAGGTGTTGGGCGATGGCCAGGGCAGTGCTGCTGCTGTCAAGGAAGATAGCGTCGCCGTTGGAGACCACGCCGGCGCCAGCTTTGCCAACCTGGCTCTTCTGCGCCACCTGTCGCTGGCGCCGTATGGCCAGGGAGATATCGTATAGCCTGTGGTTGGCGGGGACGGCACCGCCGTGGGTGCGCACGATCAAATCGTGATCGGACAGGGATTGCAGGTCGGCGCGAATGGTGACCTCAGACACCCCAAACTGCTGGCTGAGCCCGGCCACCGAAACCCGACCGGCTCGTACCACCTGTTCCAGGATCCTCTCCCGTCTTTCTTCCAGATACAGATCCCGCAGGGTACCCATCTAACCCTCGGGGTTGTGTTTGCTTCCCAGTCACTTATGATTGCTTTCATTCTAACATATATCGAAATCCCTGTCAACACCGCCAGGTTGAATTGGCAGGCGGAAGATGCTATAATACCAAAGATGATCGACCATATCCAGGGAGAAGGAGAGACCCCCCAATGAAGAAAATCACTATCACCTCTGGGGACGTGTCGTTGTCGGGTGAACTGAACGACAGTCCGACAGCCCAGCAGGTTTGGGACGCGCTTCCCATCGCAGGCGATGCCCGCACCTGGGGAGACGAAATCTACTTCGAGATTCCGCTGAAGCTTGAGCAGGAACCCGACGCTCGGGCCGAGGTGGACGTGGGCGAGCTGGCGTATTGGCCCGTGGGGCACGCCTTCTGCATTTTTTTTGGTCCCACGCCGGTGAGCACCGACGAGCGGCCGCGCGCCTACAGCCCGGTGAACATCCTGGGACGTGTGCTTGGGGATGCCGCCCAGTTCCGAGCTGTGCAGGATGGCAACAAGGTGCACATCACCAAGGAATAGCGGTCAGCAGTCAGCCAGTGAGTGACAGGCCTTGGGTGCTTGGCGGTCTCTGGGTCCCAAACTCAGTTTCGGAACCAGGCGGGGCTGAGACTGAGTTGAGAATCAGGCGCCAGGCGAGATCCCAACGACTGAATGCTGACCGCTGAATACTCGCGAAAAGGAGACTT
>JAUVRU010000418.1 GCA_030597485.1 Anaerolineae bacterium | reverse complement strand
GGTGGTGGTGGTGCCCATTCTGTTCGTCGTCGGCACCATCGTGGTGCGCGGGGCCGGCGCCATCAGCTGGGAGTTCCTCACCGCCAGGCCGCGGGATGGGAGGAAGGCAGGGGGAATCCTGCCAGCCATCGTCGGCACTATGCTGCTCACCCTGGGAACAGCCCTGGCAGCCATCCCTGTGGGAGTGGGCGGCGCCATCTACCTGGCCGAATACGCCCGTGATACCACGCTGACCCGGGCCATCCGGCTGGCCATCGTCAACCTGGCGGGGATACCGTCGGTGGTGTATGGGCTGTTTGGGTTGGGGCTGTTCGTCCTGTTTCTGCAATTCGGCACGTCCATCCTGGCCGGATCGCTGACCCTGGCCATCATGACCCTGCCGGTCATCATCAGCACGGCCGAGGAGGCGCTGCGGGCGGTGCCAACCGAGTTCCGCACCGTCAGCGCCAGCCTGGGTGGGTCGCGCTGGCAGGGCATTCGCAACATCGTGCTGCCCCAGGCGCTTCCCGGCATCATCACCGGCATCATCCTGGGATTGCTGCGGGCCGCTGGTGAAACGGCCCCCATCCTGTTCACCGTATCCGCCTTCTACCTTCCCTGGCTGCCCCACTCTCCATTTGACCGGACAATGGCGCTGCCCTATCATCTGTACGTGATCAGCACCCAGGTGCCAGGCATGCCGCTCGACATCCAGTACGGGGTGGCGCTGGTGTTGCTGGCTCTGGTACTGTCAATGAATGTGTTGGCCACGATCATTCGCCGGCACTTCCGGCGGCGACGGCAGTGGTGACCAATCCGATGGACAAGGCAGACGGCCAGGCGGCCGATCGAGAGATCAGAATCCGTATCGAAGATGTTTGCTATTGGTACGGGGAGCACGCCAGCCTGCGCGACGTGACCCTGGACGTGCCCGCCAACGCCATCACCTCCGTCTTTGGCCCCGCCGGCGGCGGGAAGACCACCTTGCTGAGGCTGATCAACCGGCTGAACGATCTGGTGGAAGGCACCAAGATGTCGGGTCGCATCTTGTTGGACGGACGCGACATCTACGCTCCCGAAACCAATGTTTCTGACCTCCGGCGGCGGGTGGGCATGGTCTTTGCCCTTCCCCTGCCCCTGCCAGGCACCGTCAGGGAGAACGTTCTCTACGGCCCCAAGCTGGCCGGCATCCGGGATCCGGCCCGGCTGGACGAGACACTGATTCGTTGCCTTACCCAGGCTGCTCTGTGGGATGAGGTGAAGGACCGGCTCGACGACGCGTCAAACATGCTATCAGGAGGCCAGCAGCAGCGCCTGTGTATCGCCCGCAGCCTGGCGCTGGAGCCGGAGGTGATCCTGCTCGACGAGCCTACCTCTGGCCTTGATCCTATCTCCACCGGCAAGGTTGAGGAATCTCTCTTTGCGCTGAAGAAACAATACACCATCATCATCGTTCCTCACAGCATCCAGCAGGCAGCCCGGGTATCGGACTGCGCTGCCTTCTTCATGGAGGGGGAACTGATCGAGCGCCAGCCAGGCACCGGCCTCTTCACCGCCCCTCACGACAGGCGGACTGAAGATTACGTCACCGGGCGGTTCGGCTAGGCCGGCACCCGTGTCCGATATTCAGCTGGTTTCTCAATTGCTTGCTCACGGGAAGGGAATAGGGTCAGAAGCGTGAGGCCTATGGAAATGCCCGAGAAGAAAATCGAGGTGCGGGACCTCAACTTCTACTATTCTGACGACAAGGTTCTGTCGGATGTCTCCATCGACATCCAGGACCGGCAGATCACGGCGCTGATCGGGCCGTCGGGATGCGGCAAGTCGACCTTCCTCCGCTGTTTGAACCGGATGAACGATACCATTCACGGCATCCGCGTGGAGGGGCAGATACTGCTGGACGGCATGGACATCCACGACCCCCAGGTAGACGTGGTCGATCTGCGGCACCGGGTAGGCATGGTGTTTCAACGCCCCAATCCCTTCCCCCAATCCATCTATGACAACGTGGCCTTCGGACCCCGGATTATGGGCATGAACAGGAGGTCTCACCTGGACGATGTGGTCGAAGAGAGCCTGCGGGGGGCGGCCTTGTGGGACATCGCAAAGGACGATCTCGGGCAGGACGCGTTGAGGCTTTCTCTGGGAGAGCAGCAGCGGCTGTGCATCGCTCGCACCATCGCCGTCAAGCCCGAGGTGATCCTGATGGACGAGCCCTGTTCGGCCCTGGGTCCGATTGCCACCCTGCAGGTTGAGGAGCTGATGCACCAGCTGAAGGAAGACTACTGCATCGTGATCGTGACCCACAGCATGCAGCAGGCTGCCCGCGTGTCCCAATGGACCGGTTTCTTCTGGCTGGGGGAGCTGATTGAATTCGGCGCCACGGGAAAGATCTTCACCTTTCCCCAGAACGAACTGACGGAAAACTACATCACCGGGCGAGCCGGCTAATCACCAGCGCATCCAAATAGGACTGGCAGTCCTGCTCACGAGTCCTCACACAAGCTCAGCCAGTCCGACAGGGACAGCAAATCCTGGGGTAGAGTCGCCAATGAAGGACTGCCAGTCCTATCCAGGGTTTTCCAACAACATCTTGAATGGCGGACAATTCAGGATCTTGGTCTGGCGAGATTCGTGATCTGGCACCTATCCAGCTTGGATCTGTCGCCATCCCCATCTGCCAATTTCGACCGCTACCGCCCAGGCGCCGAGCCCCGCCCCAATGAGCAGGCTGGTCTGGTTGTTCAGTTTGAAGAGCCATACGCAACCCGGCGTAGACGAGGCCGCCTCAAACCACAGCTCCCACCAGGGTGGTAATAACTTTCTTCATGTTCGATCCCTGCTACCGTATCTGCTTACCGATATTGTGCAACAAATGTCAAGGCTCGCCCGAAGTAACAAGGGTTTTACCGCTCACCTGCCCCCACCTGCACCCACCTGCACTCACCTGCACTCACCTGCACTCACCTGCACTCGCGCTGCACTCCCGCTGCACTCGCGCTGCGCGCAAGCGCGGTGCAAGTGTGCGCTGCGCGCAAGCGCGGTGCAAGTGTGCGCTGCGCGCAAGCGCGGTGCAAGTGTGCGCTGGGCGCAAGCGTGGTGCAAGTGTGCGCTGCCGCGCAGCGGCGGTGCCAGGGGGAGCACACAGCCCGCCCTGGCCCGCTGTCCCACTGATGCGAAACGCATATACGACAGGGATTGCAGCCGGCCCCATCCTCACGTGTCGGACTTGATTGGGCTGTCAACCTGGAATGGGATGGGCTGGGGCTCAAGGTTCCGCCAGCCCGTCATACATCCGGAAACGATGCCTCTGAGGAGTTGAATTCTGAAACCCGGACCTAGCCACAGAAGGCACTAGCTGACCAGTGCCCGGCCTGAGC
>JAUVRU010000392.1 GCA_030597485.1 Anaerolineae bacterium | reverse complement strand
CGGGAGTTCTCGGGCTCTGGGACAGGCGCACTGCCCCATATGGTTGACAAATAGCGGGCTGTCTGATAAGCTGAAAGTCAGGAAGACAGAACTTCGGGGTGTACGCTATGTCCGAGGCAATTACACTGCAATTGGCGCAGCGCGGCGAGGTGAGGCTTCCCAAGTCAGTGCGCGATCGCTACGATCTCAAGCCGGGTGATTTCATCACCCTGCTGGATCTCGATGGGGTCCTGGTGCTCAGTCCCCGACACTTCGAGGTGGACGCGCTTGCGGATAAGATCACGCAGGCCCTCGCCGAAAAGGGCGAGACGCGGGAGAGCATGCTCCGGACACTGCGTGAAGAACGGGAGCGTAACGCTTAAGGTTGCGGTTCCATTTTCCAGCGGCACGCCGGGCGATTTCCTTGAGCGGTACCGATCGAGTCTCAACCGGCGATCAAGCGGTGGATCGGTGGCAACGGATTGACAGTCGTGCGGCCGGCCTCCGTAGTCGAAGCATCCGGTTGGCCCAGAGCCTTGACGCCCGGCTGTGCCTTTGATACAATCAACCTAGAACATCACACGAGAAGTGATTTGGGAGGGCCATCTCGAGCGACGGTAGGGGGATAGCACGAGCGTCAACGTCGTATTCCCGGAGGAGTTGTTGTGAAACTGGATGAGGTGGAACTCCAGCTGGCCAGTCTGAGTCGAGCGGAAAAAGTTCAGGCTCTGCAGATGTTGGCGCGGGATATTGGCAATGCGTGGCCCGGCGTCGAGAAGATCGCAGACGTTGTCGGAGGCACGGCCTGCATCGTGCGCACTCGCGTTCCGGTCTGGGTGCTGGAGAACTACCGTCGGCTGGGTTGGAGTGAAGCCCGCATTTTAGAGAATTACCCAACGCTGCGGGCGGCTGACCTGGTCAATGCCTGGGCCTATGCAGATGCTCATCAGGAGGAGATTGAGGAGGCAATTCGCGCCAACCAGGCAGACTGACGTATGACTCACCTGTACTCCGACGAGAACTTCCCTCGCCAGGTGGTCGAAGCGCTGCGGGCGTTGGGTCACGACGTTCTGACGGCCCTCGAAGCAGGCAATGCGGGGTGATGAGCAAGTGCTCGTGTGTGGCAGGGAGCGCGGTCGAGCGGTGCTGACTCTCAATCGGCGTGACTTCATCCGTCTGCACAGCTGTCAACCCCAGCATTCGGGCATCGTTGTGTGCATCCAGGATCCGGTTACAGATCGACAGGCCAGGCGAATCCACGATGCAATCAGCTCCATCGGCTCTCTTGGCGGACAACTGGTGCGGGTGAACCGTCCTCCTCAGTGATTCACTCACGGCAGATCTGGCTGACGGAGCGTATTGATGCCTTGTTGTGCCTTTGATACAATCAATCTGAAATGTCGCGCAAGAATCTGATTTGGAAGGGCCATCGCGTGCCATGGCGGGAGGGAAAGTCATGAGCGTCAACGTTGTGTTCCCCGAGGAGTTGCTTGTTGCCTCCCGGGAGGATCGGGACCGGTTCGCTCGCCAGGTAATGATCTACACGCTTGGACATCTCTACGAACAGGGCAAGATCTCATCCGGGCTGGGCGCTCGGGTGCTGGAATGTGACCGCCTAGAGTTCTATCGTCTGTTGTCAGAACATGGCTTTTCGATCATAGACTATGCGGCGGATGAGGCAGCGTCCGAAGCCCGAACCAGCCGTGAGCTTGCCGGACGAGTGAAGAAGACGTGAGAGCCGTCGCCGACGCAACGCCACTGATCGCCCTTGCCCTGCTGGGTCGGCTGGACCTTCTGCGGCAGATCTTTGACGAGGTCATCGTGCCATCGGCTGTGTACGATGAGGTGACGTCCAGAGGATTTGAGCGACCTGGAGCGGAGGAGCTCACGCAGGCTGACTGGATTCGGGTGCGATCCGCCAAAGCTGCACCTTCCATCGAGCCGATGCTATTGGGGCTAGATGCAGGGGAGATAGAAGTACTGCAACTGGCCCAGGAAATCCAGCCAGACTGGGTCCTGATTGACGAACGGCACGCTCGGCGAGTGGCTCGGGCGATGGGCCTGCCGATCAAAGGCACGTTGGGAATTCTATTGGCGGCCGTGCTGGCTGAACTGTTGTCCAAAGAGGAAGCCCTGGATGCATTGCGGCAGTTGCTGGACAAGGGTATTCGGGTGAGCGCCCGATGGCAGGCCTGGCTCAGAGAGGAACTGGAGAAGTAGACCAGCGTTGTGTCCAGCTTCCCGACACTTGGCTGATTGCCTGACCGGTTACAAACGGGGCTGAGGCTCCTCCCAAAGGACCTGTGGTGGACGTAGATGGGTGATAGAGGCTTTCTGTCGCCGGTAGGGCGTGCCCTCAGGCGCGGGTGGCGTTTTCTGGTGCGCACAGACGTCGCCGCGGTTGTCATTGTTGTCGTTCTGCTGCTGGCTGCCCTGGGTTCCCTTTTCCCCCATCCCTCGCCGACGATTGCTGCCGACGCTGAGCGGCTGGCACGCTGGCAGGCGGAGGCGCACGAGCGATTCGGCGGACTCACCGGCCTGGCAATCCAGAGCGGCGTCTACCGTTACCTTGGGTTGGCGCTGTTCGTGGTGCCGCTGGCGTTGCTGGCGGTGGTTACCCTGGCCTGCATCCTCGATCGCTGGCCCCGGGTGTGGCGGCGTGTCGTTCATCGCCCGGTGCGGTGGGCCGGGGAGGTGCTGACCGGAGCCCAGCACGCTGCCAGCCTGAGCGCACCTCCCTCAACGCCGTTGGCCGAACTGGTGCGCCGGAGCTTGGAGGCGCGGGGCTTCGCGGTGCGGTCGGAGGTGGACGGCAGTGACGTCTTCTTGCGCGCCGATCGTCACTGGCTGGCCCCGCTGGCAACGCTGGTCAGCCACCTGGCGGTGCCCCTGCTGCTGGTGGGGGTGCTGCTGAGCGGTCAATATGGCTGGCGAGAGGTGTTGACCATCGGGCCAGATGAGACGACGCCAGTGGGGCACGGCACTGGCCTGACAGTGGCCACCGACGGATTTGCCATCTCGCGCTACCCTGACGGCAGCGTCTCATCCTACGACGCCGAGATCACCGTGATCGCCGGTGGTGACCGGAGAGCCGGCGGTATTGTGCGGGTCAACGAACCGGTGGTACACAGTGGTGTTGGGTTTCACCTGCAAGGTTACGGGGAGACGGCGGACGGCCACAGCATCACGATACTGGCCGTGCACGACCCCGGTTTTGGCCTGGTGGTTGTGGCCGGGTTCCTGCTGTTGTTGGGGGTGACCGTGACCTTCAACTTCCCTCGCTGCTGCGTCCGCGCCCGGGTAGGGGCTGATGGCACGCTACAACTGGCCGGGCACGGGGAGCGGCAGGCCTATGACTTCGAGCGCGAGTTTGCCGGGTTGGTGAAGGAGATCGCTGAGGCGGGGGACTGCAAATCCCCTGTGCACAGGGATGGGGACATTGAGGTGGGCACGTGAGCCGGCGTGAGGGGAGGCTGTGGCACGTGAAGGTGCGGGGAGCGCCGCCGTGCTGATGGCTCTGGCCTACGTTGCGCT
>JAUVRU010000097.1 GCA_030597485.1 Anaerolineae bacterium | reverse complement strand
TCTCCCCCCGATGATACCACATACGATCATTCTCAGCTCATCACCTTGGTCTGGTCAACAGTTCCCGTCCCAGAAGGCTGCCCGGGGGTGACCTACGGCATTGAAATTCAATGGGAGGAACCAGACCTAGGGTGGAAGGTAGAGTTGGAGGTAGCTGGTCTGGCGTCTCCCAGTCAGACGTTCCTATTGGTCGTGCCCGGTGCATATCGTTGGCGCGTGTGGGCCACTACCGCCGCCGGCGATGGCCCGCGCACCGGGTGGTGGCACTTCCAACTCGTTCTCCAGCCTCCACCGGCTTGATGCACCGGCCCGGCCGCCAGCCAGTCGCTGGCGGCCGTTGTTTTCTGTCCCGATATGGTAGGGGTCAGGCAATCGAGAGGAGAGTCCCACATTATTTGGGATTATGTTTCGATTGCCTGACCCCTACGACAGCTATGCTATGCATTGAGAGATCTCCTCCTCGAGAGCACTCGGTTGCTGACTCCCTCATTCGCTGATTCGCTGACTCGCTGACTCCCCCATTCGCTCATTCATTCACAGCCCGCCTAGCTACTTCCTGCCCCAACTCCACCGCATAGTTGGTTCCCCGGTCCCAGGGATACACCTGGCTCATGCTGGCCCAGTACAGACCGGAGATGGGCGTGGCCAGATCGGGGATGTTGGCAGAATGATTGACGAATGGCACCGGCTGCGCATAATGCTCGCGAAAGAGCCAGCTACGCCGCACCCAGTCTGGCTTGAAGGCCAGGTTGAAGCGAGTCAGAGATGGCAGAAAACGGTCCAGTAACTCCTGCTGTGACAGGTCGAAATACTCGTGGTCAGGCTTCAGGTAGTCGCCGCAATACACCAGGTGGTCCCCGCCGTAGTGGGCGGCGTCAACATAGTTGGTGTGCTCCACCAGCGCCAGGAAGGGGAACCCCTCCCCTTTGGGCAGGTTGGTCCAATAATGACCATCGGTCAGCCGCTGCTTGAGCGCCAGGATCAGTGTCAGCGCCCCCATGGACCTGAGCTTCCGCAGCCCGGCCAGGTAATCAACTGGCAGATTGGGAACCAACCCGGCCAGCAGACCCGGCGACAGGGTGAGGATTACCCGGTCGAAGGTCTCGGCTGAGGTAGGAGCGGTGCCATCTGCGTCGGATGCCCCCGTGTGCACTACCAGGTGGCTGGCCGTGCAGCCGGGGGAGACCGGCAGACACTCGGCCTCGATTGAGCGCACGGCCGTTTTGAGGCGGATGTCCGCGCCCTGGACGCGGACTCGCTCGCTCAAAGCGTCCGCGAAGGCCTGGAACCCTCCCACGAAGTAGCCCAGCCGGGGCGTTCGTTTGTGGAGGCGCGCCCAGAACCAGGCCATGTTCACTTCCTGGTAGTATTCGCCAAACTTGCCCACCAACAGCGGTTCCCACAGGATGCGGTAGCCGCGGGCTCCCATCCACCGGCGGCACCACTCGTGGGCGGTGTGCTGCTCCAGCTGTCTCCAGTTGCGCGTCAGGCGCAGGTACACGGCCACTGGCGCAGCCCGCAGCTTGTCGATCAGCGAGAGATGGGGGAAGAGCATGGCCCGGAGGTAGCTGTCGAATGGGTAAGCCTTTCCCTTATGCCAGATGGCGGTGACGGGGCGGGGGAAGAAGAGCTTGTCCGTTTCTCCGATCTCTTGGATCAGGTTGATGATGGCGTCGTCGGAGCTGAACCCGTGGTGGTAGAATCGTTCCAGCGACCCCTCCCATCCCTCGTCCCGGAAGCCGGAAGCCAACCCGCCGGTTCGGTCTGATGTCTCGTACACGATAACCTGATGATTCTGTTTGCTCAGATCATAGGCCGCGGTGAGACCCGTTACTCCCGCCCCAACAATGGCGATTCTCAATGGCTGTCTCCTATCTGCCCACACCGTCCGCTGTTGTTTGCTTTTCGCTCCTCACCGCCTGCCCGAAGTCACTCCAGCTGACGCTCTCGCGAGCCATATACCAGAAACCGAGCAAGGTGATGGGCAACCAGAGGGCCACGTGCAGCACCAGGGTGTAGCTGGCAGCCAGGCTGCGCTCCACGCCAAAGATGGATAGGACCTCAATACCCGGTGCGTCGAAGGTGCCCACATAGCCGGGCGACGAAGGGATAGTGGTGGCCAGGTTGACGATGCCGTTCATCAACATCAATACCCAGAAGGGCACGCTGAAGTCAAAGGCTTGCATCACAAACCAATACTTGACCGTCTCGGCCAGCCAGATGACGATGGAGGTGGCAAACAGCATCAGCACATCGCGACCGCTGCGCAGCGATTGCAGGCCAGTCATGAATCGCTGGGCGAAGCCACGTGCTGGCTGACGAAAACGGGACGGTACCAGCCGGTCAATCAGCAAACCATAGGCCACCTCGGCCCACTCAGTCTTGACGGCCATAACCATGAACAGGGCCAGGGCCCCGAAGAAAAGCAGCGACATGGCGACGACCATCCACTGCAGCCAGGCCGGCATGGGGGTGAAGGGCAGCCCGATGAACACAAAGAGCAACATCACCAGCCCGTCAAACATCCGCTCTACCACGATCGTGGCCAGAGAGGCGCTCATGCTGACGCCCTCGCGCTGGCGCAGCACGTAGGCGCGGATGAGCTCTCCAGCCCGGGCCGGGTAGATGTTGTTGCCCATATAGCCAATGACCACCACCGGGAACAGCCGGCGCAACGAGATGCGCTTTATGGGTCGCAGCAGGTAGTCCCAGCGCCAGGTGCGAGCCCATACCCCCATGAAATAGACCGCCACTCCCGGAATGAGCCAGCCGTAGCGGGCTTTCCGGGCCGTTTCCCATACATCCCCCAGGTGCAGGTTGCGCAGCGCCAGGTAGAGAAACATGCCACTGACGGCTATCCCTAACCAAAACTGCCAACGCTTGAGCAAGTCGAAGTCCTCTGGTCAGTATTCTCCAGTTGATTATAGTCAGGGCAAGAGGGTTAGCAAGAATCAGCACCTGTGTCGAGGATTAGAAGCATAAGGGTGCAGGAGCAGGGGAGCAGAGGGGATCCAGTAAACCAGCGAACTTACTTGCCACCTGGGAGAGAGCATGGTAGCTTGCCAGCGAAGCTATTCATCTGTTTCCGCTGGATTGAGCGAGAGACAGGGTTGCCTGGCAGGCACACATTGTCTTGCTGATGGGGGAGGCCCGCAATAGACCGGTTGCGAACCGCTGAATTCGACTATCATCTCCCGCCTGAGATGATCGCTCAGACGCCAATCGAGCCCCGCGATGCGTCCCGGCTGATGGTGGTGGATCGGGCCAGCGGTGCCATCACTCACCGCCACTTCCGCGATTTGGCCGGCTACCTGCACCGGGGCGACATCCTGGTGACCAATGACAGCCGGGTGATTCCGGCCCGCCTGTTCGCCCGCAAAACAACCGGGGGCAAGGTAGAGATCCTGCTGCTCAGGCCGCTGGATGACCGGTGTTGGGAAGTGCTGGTGGGAGGCAAACGGGTGCGAGTTGATACCCGCTTGGTGGTCGAGAAGGAAGGCATCCAGGTATCCGCCCGGGTGGTGCAGGAGCTGAGCCAGGCCCGCCGCGTTCTGGAGTTCGACCAGCCGATCGCCTCCTTGCTTGACCGATTGGGGCACACGCCGCTGCCTCCCTACATTCACCGGCCACTGGCCGACGGGGAACGGTATCAGACGGTCTACAGCCGGGCGGATGGCTCCACGGCGGCTCCCACGGCTGGCTTGCACTTCACGCCCGAGCTGCTGCTGGCACTGCGGGACCAAGGGGTGATGCTGGCCTCGGTCACGCTGCACATTGGGCTGGATACCTTCAAGCCGGTGACCACCGAATACGTGGCCGATCATCCCATCCACGCCGAGTGGGCCACGCTCTCGCCGGAGGTTGCTCATCAGATCAACCAGGCCAAACTGGCCGGGGGACGGGTGGTGGCGGTGGGCACCACGGTCGCGCGCACCCTGGAGACGGCCGCGCTCCGCAGCGCTGGGGTCACCGGCTCGTTACGGGAGGCCAGTCAGAAAGCGGCCGAAGCCTCCGCCTGGCGTCCGGTGGCTGGCTTCGAAGCGCCCACCGATCTGTTCATCTACCCCGGCTTTCGCGTTCGCGTCGTGGACGTGATCGTGACCAACTTCCACCTCCCCCGATCCAGCCTGTTGATGCTGGTCAGCGGCTTTGCCGGTCAGGACTTGATCCGCCGCGCCTATGAGATCGCCATCGCCGAGGGCTACCGCTTCTTCTCCTTTGGCGATGCCATGCTCATACTCGACGAATGACCCTTGGGAGGACGGAGATCTCCGACCGTCAGCCGAAGGGCACGCGCGTCACCAGGTTGATGATGGCCCCCGGCCATATGCCCAGCGCCACCGTGGCCACCGCGGCCAACAGGATCGCTACGCTGATGGCCCCTCTCCCGGGGATGAATGGTCGTCCCGGACATTGATGGGAAAGGGTGTTGGCCGGCCTGGCTGCCGAGGAGGGTGGGACGGGTGCTGGATGGCGCATATACATCTGGACCACGACGCCCAGGTAGTAGAACAGGGAGATGGCACTGTTAATCACCCCCAGAATTGCCAGCCAGCTCATGTTCGCTTCGACCGCTGCCTGGAAAACGTACAGCTTGCCCCAGAAACCCACGAACGGGGGTATGCCGGTGAGGGACAGCATGAAGACAGCCATAGCCGCTGCCAACAGCGGTTCACGCTGACTCAGGCCGGCGTAGTCACTAAGCACTGTGCTGAAGCCCTCCCGTCGTTCCACCACACAGGCGACGGCAAACGCCCCCACGGACATAAAGGTATAGGTCAGCAGGTAAAAGAGCACGCCGTGCATGCCGGTTTCGTTGGCGGCCGCGACGCCAACGAGGATATACCCGGCGTGGGCGATGCTGGAATAGCCCAGCATACGCTTCAGGTCCTTCTGGGCCAGCGCTGCCAGGTTTCCGACCGTCATAGTCAGCGCTGCCAGAATGGCAGTGGCAATCATCCAGTCGGCCGTGAAAATGGGACTGAAGGCCGACTGCAGCACGCGCGTCAGCGCGGCAAAGCCAGCCGCCTTGGCCCCCACTGACATGAAGGCCGTCACCGAGGTGGGCGCTCCCTGGTATACGTCGGGAGTCCACCACTGGAAGGGGACGGCCGCGATCTTGAATCCAAAGCCAACCAGCATCAAGGCCAGGCCGGCCAGCGCCATCATGTCACGGAAGATGCCATGTCCCGACAACCAGATCCCTATCTGATCCAGGTTGGTGGTACCGGTGGCACCATAGATGAGCGCCACCCCATACAGGAAGAAGGCCGACGCAAACGCGCCCATTATGAAGTACTTCACCGCCGCCTCGACGGAGGTGATCTGCCTGCGGTTGAAGCCAGTCAGGATATAGAGGGCCACCGACATAGTCTCCATGCCCAGGTAAACAATGACCAGGTCCGTAGCGGCCGCCATCATCATCATGCCGCTGACGGAGAAGAGTAGGAGCGCGTAGTATTCGCCGCGCTGGAGGCCCTTGAATTCCAGGTAGTCGATGGCGACCAGCAGCGAGAGCGCGGCTGTGACCAGGAAAACCAGATTAAAGACAAAAGCGTGGCCGTCGCCGATGGCCATATCCTGGAAGGGGATCGGGGGACCGGTCAAGAGGCAGAGCGAGGTAATGGCGGCTGCGACCACGCCGGCCAGTCCCAGGTATCCCAGAAGGCGCTTATCGGTTACCAGCAGGTCAAACAGGAGCACCAACACGCCGGTCCCGATCACGATCAGCGATGGAATGAGCGGTATGAAGTTCAGCGTCGGGATTTCGATGGACATAGGCGATTGCGCAGTCTATTGAGTATGAGCCTCGATATATGTGTGTGATATCAAGTTGCGGTCATCGGTCATGGTCAGGCAGGTCTCGACATCTTGCACCGAGAGCAACCCCACCTTGAGCGCCTGGCGTACGAACCTCTTGGGCGCGTTGCAGACAATGCCTTCGTGCTGGTCCAGGTGCACTTTCAGCAGCTTCGATGGGCTCTCAAAGGAGTACACGCTGAATGGAGGCATCACGCACAATGGCGTCGGCTGGCATACGCAGTATCTCGTCCAGCGTGAACAGGGCACGTCGGCAAGATTCCAGTCTCCATGTCAGTCCTTCCATAGCAGGATACGCTCTCTCTGTATCTTTTCGACGAACTCACGGGAGGAGGCGCTCGAGTCCACCAGGTCCACAGTGAATGGGATGTCAGAGTCCTCCAGCATCTCTCGGGCAATGCTGAGCTCGCGGCTGATGTCGCGGGGAGCCAGAACGCCCGTATCCAAGTCAGACTCCGCTCGGTAACGACCTGTCGCCCGTGAGCTAAACAGGTAGACCCTACAGCCGATCAACACCTGGCTCAGCATGTCCTTGATTCGAGACAAATACCGTTCACTGTCCATTCTGCTACAGCCGCCTCGGCCGTCTGCCGCACTGCCATGCCCCACGGCTCACTCACCCATCTCCAGGATTGTCGTTGCGCTAGCGGTTTGCGAGGTCGTTGCCTCCACCGGCGGATTGATCTTCTCGAAGAAGAGGTTGGGGAACAGGCCAATCACGAAGAACAGGATCACGATGGGCACCATTACCACTATCTCGCGGGTGGTCATGTCAGTCAGGCCCGAATTGGATGGGTTGAGTGGACCGAACAGGGTGCGGCGTACCATGGTGAGCAGATACCAGGCGGCCAGCACGATACCAAAGGTGCCGACGGCTGCATAGGCCACGTTCACCTGGAAGGTGCCCAGCAGAATGGTGAACTCCCCTACGAACCCGTTCAGTCCGGGCAGCCCCACCGACGACAGAGCGGTGATGATGAAGAAGGAGCCAAAGATGGGCACCCGGGCCCAGATGCCGCCGTAGTCGCTCATCAGGCGGGTATGGCGTCGCTCGTAGAGCACGCCCACCAGCAGAAACAACGCGCCGGTGCTCAGCCCGTGATTCACCATCTGCAACACCGCGCCGCTCATCGCCTGAGGCGTCAGCGCAAAGATGCCCAGCACGATGAAGCCCATGTGGGCCACGCTGGACTACGCCACCAGGCTCTTGATATCCTCTTGTGCCAGCGCTACCAGGGCGCCGTAAACGATGCCGATGAGCGCCCGCACCGGA